>JADFZZ010000027.1 GCA_015232315.1 SAR324 cluster bacterium
TCAAGGACAGGAATGAATTGTGTTTTGTCAACGTAATAGCGGTTTTCATTACGGATGCGTTCAAAGTCGGACGCACCGTAAGCGATATTGCGAACACCGGGTTTGAGCATGAAACCTCCTGATCAGATTGAGAATGAATCAATACTCCTCTTGTAACCTTAACCCCCGAACAGCGCAAGCAATGTTCTCCCGCAAAAGATGAGGTTTTGGTGTGTCAAGAGTGTTACATCTTGAAAAACGAAACAGGATTCATGTATCGTTTGCCCGCAACGTGAATCATCAACAGGCAAATACGTACCCGATCAAAAGTTTTCCACCTGTGCAGGTGGTTTGAAAATGAGCCACCAAGAACGCCAAGAACACGAAAAAAAGGTTTTTTATATAAATGAAGTCCTCCGTGAAACCCTGGTTTTCAAGTTTTCTGGTGCATATTCCCTTTTTTACTTTGTGTTCTTCGTATACTTCGTGGCTAAAAAAATACCTGCACAGCTAACAAAATTTCAGGACTCCTCCCCATGCCGCTATTGGTCACTCAGGCCGACAGTAAAATTTCAGGATTGATACTGGCGTTATTTCTTTTCCTGTGGACATGGGCCTCATGGCCTGTTCTGACCATGGACGTGCGGAACGCGCATGAAGCGGCAGTGCTGTGGTCTGATGAAGGCCGACATATTCGCACTCTGGAAAAAATGAAATCTGAAAAGACTCTGGAACTGCTGCATCCCGCCTATACCGGCGGATATCCCAATTTGTCATTTCTGGTTACAACTGTTGTGGAATGGTGGCCTTTGTCTGAAATGAATCCTGTCATCACGGGTTCCCGCATCACGTCCTGGGGATGTTCCATCTTGATGCTAGGGACTGTTTTCCTGGGTGTCTGGCGGTTGTTCGGGCACTGGGGCTGGGGATTGGTCGCAGTCCTGCTGACAGGAACCCATCGCTGGATACGTTTCTTTGCCGTGACCTTGCACCCGGAACCACCCATGCTGGCAGGAATCACCATAGCCCTTGTGTCAGGAGCTTTTTATCTGCGGAATCCCCGATTTCATTATCTGGGATGGATGGCCGCCGGGTCCGCACTCGCTATTGGAAGCAAACTTCAGGCATTGATGTTGATTCCATGGATGGCGGTCATTGGACTCACCGGACTTTGGAAAAGTCGTCAAACTTCAGCACAGGTTGTCATAACCTGGGGTATGGGTGCTCTCGGAATCTTTCTTGGTGGTTTGCTGTTGATCACGCCCTGGCAATTGTTGCATCCGCAACGTCTGTGGGAGGGCATCCAATCCGAACGGAATTTTCAATCCATGAACCATCTCGGCGTGACGGAATGGCTGGAATATATCACGTCCAATGAACTCCTGGGAATCCCGTATTCACTGCTGCTGTCAGGTTTTATCGCAGGGATGCTGTTCCAGTGTTACCGCACGTCATGGAATCTTCGAATCTGGCTGGACAAACCTGAAAATGCCCTGTTTTTTGGTAGCCTTCTCTGGGTCTGTGTCAGTATGGGGCATGTGATTCTGAGTGTGAATGTTTTGATCGCGCGATACGTGACACATGCGGTTCCCGCCTTGATGCTGATGCTGACAACGGGGTTGTTCCGGGCCAGAAATTCGCGATGGCCCAAAGGGCTTCAGGCAATGATCCTCCTGTTGCTGATCCTTGGATTGCAGCAACAAGCCAAACACACCCAGCGTGATTTTGACCGTAGACTTCAGATGTCAGAAAAAATTGCCGGAATCAGGCAGGTTATGAACGAAATTCAGCATCTGGTTCCGCACGAGGCGGTTATTCTCAGCCCACGGCTACAGTTTATTGAAAGCTCCATATTTCCAAAGGCGCTGGGCATGGAACCCACAGAATCCGTGATTCGTGAAACCAGGCCTGAATTTCTGCTACTGCCGGATGATTATCTCCGTTTGTTGAGAAAAGAGGGCGTTGCTGAAAAAATATACACGCAAACTCCGGAATATGTGACAAAAGCACAATTCTGGCATAAGCTGAGGGAACATGGTTTTTACGGACAATTCCGTGTTTATCGTTCCTGGCCTGAAGCAAATATCACCCTTTATCAGCGGAATCATGCGGACTGATCATTGTTATCAAGGAATTCTTTACCGACTATGGACATGCGTTGTGTGCCTCATTGTCGCGGGATCATCGTTGTATGCGGAAGATTGTTTTGTGCTGGTTGACAAAGCACAGGGAGTTGAGCGTTCGGTGGTGGAAATGATGGCTGTCGCACTGATCAGTGAAAATATCCGACCGGTCAAACCTGTGACTGCCGCCGCTGAAATCAAACAGGACCAATGTGTGTACCGCGTCGAGTTTGACAGCACCGCTTCAGGCTCAACCCTCACCTTGAGCGGTAAAACTCAGGCCTCCGGGACATCGCCCAAAACAGGAATTCTGGGATTGAATGAAGCCTTGATGAACGCTGTGAATGTGTCACTCAAGTCGGCCCGGAACGCGCCAGAATCAGTGAATCCTTTGGTTCAGGAAGGAGACGACTGGTTTTATGGAAAGAAAAGTTATAAGGATTACACCCAGGCCGCAAAGTGGTATCAGCGCGCCGCGGAGAAAGGTGTTGTGGAAGGACAGAAAAAACTGGGCTATCTTTATCTGAACGGACTCGGTGTTCCGCGGGAATCAGAAACAGCGTTCAAGTGGTATCAACTCGCCGCACAGGCAGGCGATCCGGAAGCACAAAACAGCCTGGGCGTTTTATATCAGTATGGCAATGGCGTCACACTCAATTATCCGCAGGCATTATTCTGGTACATCAAAGCCACCGATCAAGGCAATCCGGACGCCCAGAGCAATCTGGGCTATATGTATCTCAATGGCTATGTTGTCAAAAAAGATCCAAAGACCGCACTGTCGTTGTTTCTGAAAGCCGCGGATCAGGGAAATTCCCTGGCCTTTGCCTACATTGGTTATTGTTATCAAATGGGCTATGAGGTTTCAAAGGATGACATCAAAGCTGTGGAGTGGTATCGAAAATCCGCTGAAGCCGGCAATCCTTACGGGGCTTCAAGGCTGGCGTATATGTACATGTATGGTTATGGTGTCGAAAAAAATCAGCAGGAAGCCATGCGCTGGTATGAGCGAGCCTCACAAAAGTCAGGGGAATAACAACGAAGGGGTATCTGACGGACACACGTAGAGATGCGCTATAGCGCGTCTCTACAGAACAGCGGGTCAGAATTTTTTCAACGTTCTGTCTTCACTTTGAAAAAAGCAGGCAGTTTCACAATCACCAATGAATGAAGAGGTACAATGCACAAGGTTGATGAGTCATGGCTTGAACAATTGTCAGATGATGAAAAAACATGGCTGGCCATTGCCATGGCAGGATTGATTGTTTCAGACGGCGTCGTGGACGCCAGCGAACTGGAGTATCTGGGAAGCACGATTGCGTTTGTCAAAAATCCTGACACCATCAAACAGATCATTCAACTGGTGCGTGACCGTCGCCTGCCACCGATGAAAAATCTGAATGTTTCAGGATTGCTGGCGTATCAGATGCTAAAAACCCTGTCTGTCGTTGCGGTGGTGGATAAAAAATTTTCCAGAAATGAAGCAGAATTTCTGAAAATCGCCGGAAATCGCCTGGGACTGGACCCGCCATTTATTGAAGAAGTGCTGAAACTGGCCAAAATTCAGGTTCAGTTTCTCCGGGAAGATGCCCGGTTGAACGAGATTGCCAGTCATATTGTCAGGCAGTGACACTCGTAAAAATATTTAATAGGCATCCTCTGGTTGCGTTCAATTATGCGTTTATTCTCAACACCTCTCATTACCATTTTTATTGTCCTGACCGGAATTCTAAATTTGCGTTCCGGTGTGCTTCTTGCCGCTGAATCTGTCCAATGCCATGCAGTGGCTGAAACTGATTTTCCGCAACAGTTGGAACAACTCCGCAATGAACAAGGTTTGCCTGTTTCCTGGGAGGAATATCAACGCCAGACTTCTAAAACCATCCTTGAGCTACAGCCGGTTCGCCAGACACAAACCCTTGCGATAAACACGGTTGAGGGAAAACAGGGCACTGCCACCCTGATCAATCTCAACCCCGTAATCAACATCTGGTTTGTCCTCAAACTTAAATGGAACGATGATTCCATCCAGGAATATCATCTTGAAAATCCCTTTCCAAAAAAACAGCTCTTCAAACTGCTCGCCGCAAATCCTCCGGAGTTCCAGTTCCAGACAGCCAGCCAGCAATGTTCTTGTGATTTGTGGAACTCCGCTTCCGGCTCTGAATTAGCAAACGCGATAAAGCGTAATCGGGCCTATGAGGGACTGTGTGGAAACAATGTGTATTTGCGGAATAAAACAGAAGGCAACAAAACCAATCTGGAAATCGTGACAGACTGGTTGAGAAATAATGTCTGGGCTGGTGAAGAAATTGTGCGGTTTGTCAAAAATCAGTTTTATCAGGATGCGTTTCTCCAGACCTCAAAAGTCATCGAATCCCAAGCTGGAGAGCTTGTGTCTATCGTGCCGTCGGGGCCGCTCCCTCCAAAAATCAATCCCGACTATCAGGGGTACCTGCTGAACGCTCCTGAACGTGGTTTGCGGTTGAGTGCCATGACAGGCTCTGAACTGCTGGTTGGAGCGTGGTATCCTGTGCAGGATCTCCCCGGTGTTTTCCTGAGTGTTGTTCAGCCTCAACTTGTGGCCCAAGACATCCTTGAAAAGCAAAAAAAACTGACCAATCCCCTGGATGAAATCGAAAATGAGGCTCTGGTCTATATGGTGGCTTTTGATCTGAATCAACTGGAAATGGGATTTGCAATGGGGACCGAACATCCCCGTGTGGATTGGTCAGAACGTGTGCAGGACGAGGTGCTGGAACGTTCCCTGCCCGGACCAGATGGCATCGCAACGGTGGCACCCCTGGCTATGACAGGCAGAGTTCCTCCCTACAGGGTGAAACAGACAGTTGCCACGTTTATTGGCGGCTTCAAACGCTTGCATGGCGCATTCAAATGGGGCGAACTGGCTAAAACAAATCATGGCCATCACTATGGTTTTATCGAGAACGGCGTCATTTTGAGCAAATTGCAACCCTCCCTGGCCACCGTGGTAGTTTATAACAATGGTCAGGTTGCCTTGAAAACATGGACGGCAAGAGAAGATCAATTTCTGCCAACCATCCGTCATGCCCGTCAAAACGGTGTTCCCTTGATTGATCAGGATGCTACCGGCAACATCAAACCGGGAGCGTATGTCAAAAACTGGGGGCAGGGAAATTGGTCTGGTTCCGCAGAACAACGGTTCCGCACCTTGAGAGCCGGACTGGGATTTCAGCCCAATAAGGGAAAAGGATTTTTGCTGTATGGATTGTTTACCGGAGCCACAACTTCGGCCCTGGCAAGAGTGTTTGAGGCGTATCAGGTCAACTATGCCATGCAACTGGATATCAATGCGCTGGAACACACCTATCTTGCGGTTTATCCCTTGAAAGATGGACAATTTGAAGTCCAGCATCTCATCAAGGGCATGGATGTGCTGGATAAATCGCACAAGGGACAGACGGTTCCACGGTTTATCGGTTTTTCTGACAATCGTGATTTTTTTTATATGTTCCGGAAGACGGTGTCACCATGAGTAAATATATTCTTATTTTTTGTTTGGTATTTTTTCTGACGGCCTCATTATGTTCGGGACAATCCCGAATTGCGGTGACAGCCGAAAAGGAACAACTGTTTCTGCGAATACAACAGAGCCACCATTTGAATGAGTCGCAAACAGCCGCCTTGCGTCATATTTTTTTCCGATCTCCTGTCCTGAGTCAGGGAAATCCTGCCATCACCCATCACCCTGTGACACGGTCTGAATGTGAACAACAGCGCAAAGATTCAGGCTTGATCTATGAAAATCCCGAATTTGAGAAAATTTGCGGGTCGCCCTACATGGCGCCGTTATATGATCCCTCTAAAAACAGACCAGAGGAGGCAAAAGCCTGTGTGGATCAGTTTGAGTTTCCTGATATCCCCTGCGAATACCCCGTCGTCTGGGTACGCGCAAAGGAAGCCGCTGAAATCTGTTCGGCAATGGGCAAACGCTTGTGCGATGCCCATGAATGGGAAGGTGCCTGTGCCGGCGCCCTGGAAGACGCGGATTATCGTTTTGATCTGGTCAAGGAACAGACTCTGGAAACCTCCATCCGGCAGATGCGGGAAGCGCATAACCGCAAACATGGCCCACATAAAAACTGGAGCTATGGTTCTCAATATCAGACCGGGATCTGCGGCGCAAACAGCGTCAAGGATGAAAAATGCGAGGGCGGACAATGGAACACCTGTGGCTCCAACACCTATCCCACGGGTTTTTTTGCAAAATGCAAAAGTCTTTCGGGGGTGTATGATCTCAATGGCAATGCCGCAGAACACATGAATCTGCCTCTTGCGGAACAGCAGATGAGTAGCAAGGGTAGCACCCAACTGGGATATACAGAAATGAAAGGAAGCTGGTTTATTTTTGACAAATACAAAGCCCATGAAGACTGGTGCCGCTGGCGTGCTCCTTTCTGGCATGGCTCAAAAGTGATGGACCCCGACAGCCATCATAATTACCATCTGGGTTTCCGTTGCTGTAAAACGCTATAAAACTTTTATTCAGACTTACATCCCCCTAACCCCCTTGAACCAAGGGGGAATTAATACTCAGCACCATTCAGAATGCTTAAGTTGACGACATTGGGCTACCATTCCCGGTATCGTCCTGCCCGGTTCGCCACTCACTGGCTAAACGATGACTAAGGCCACAATTACCTACCGCCGCTGAACGGTCAGCATACGATCCAGATGCGTTATGATTCCTTCATCACTCAAAACCGGAGCCAACAGGGGATTTTTCAGAACATCCCTGATGTTGTAAGCTTTGTCATTGATCCACATGGTTTGATAGACCAGCCGGACTCCATGGCTGTAATCCGCGTATTCCGCGCCATGAAATGTACTGAGTGGTTGAATCGGAACCCCATCCGGTTTTTGCCAGCCATAAATGGCGATCCTTCCCGGACGTTTATTCAATAAATTGGTCAAGACAATGTCCTTTTTGTGTCCGGCTGTCAATTCTCCCAACGCGCAACCTTCTTTATTCCTCTGAGCCTTGATGTCCTGCTGGTGTTGCCAATAATATTCAATGGAGCGCATCCTTGGTCCCGGTTTCATGGTTTGTGGTTTCAATTGACAAGTCGCCTGTTCATAAATGATATCGACCATCCTGGGTGTGGGCAAAATGAAGCCCAGGTCATCGGCAATTTCAATGGCTGTGCTATAATTCAGCGGAATCCTCAGAAAATCTTTGTCACTGCCAATGGCCAGATAATCAGGCATGACCCAGATGATGGCCGTGAGAGTTGCGCCTTCCGGTGTGATGTAGTTAAAACCTACAGGTTTCAATTTTCTCATGAACCCCGGAAGGTTTCCCTGTCTCAGTTCCACCAGTGCCCTGCGTTGCCGTTCGGAGGCCAGCATATCTCTGGTGATCTCAGCGAATTCTGCACCGGTGACAGCATCGTTCGGACGTCTTGAGATTTGAAAGGGAAAGGGACTGGTTGTCGATTTGTTGCCGAAAACAGCAACAATCGTTTGTTCCGCCTGAACGGCAAAGGCTATTAAAACGGCAGTGACAATCAAACACAGGCAACGGAGGATGCATGACATACATTTAACAGGAAGGTCGGAACATTTGCGATTTCCTGCGGAATCGTATTTCCGACGTGGATTGAATACTTCTGCAAGTGGACATTTTTCCCGCTGTAAATAATTTGGTGATGAACTCCTGTGGCCCTCCACGATGTCATCCCCGGGAAAACGGGGATCCAGGAGTGCGCCGATGGATTCCGTGTCAAGCACGGAATGACACCGTGCGATGGTTTGATTCGGTTGCCGTCACCAGAAAATTTAAAGCAACCATTTTTTTTGCAGGAATTCTCACCATATATGCCTGCTTCACAGGCATTGCAAGCGCTCACTTTTACCTCGCTGGTATTCAGTATTTTTCCGAATTTTCCGAAGAAAATCATTGTTTTCATAGTCCTGACTTGTTATGGTTTTTAAAAAATGTGTTCAGTCTACTTTTTTCTTTGAAGGAAATGCCATGAACAAGTGTCTGAAAATAGACAGGGAAAGCGAACTGCCGTGGATTCAGGAATATCTGGATATCATGCCTACAATTCTCGTTGTGTTGAATCGTGATGGCTCAATTCATCTGATCAACAGGGTCGGCTGTCAAATGCTGGGTTATACCGCGCAAGAACTGATTCATCAGAACTGGTTTGAACTGTTTGTTCCGGAAGCCTTCATGGAAGGCGTCCAACAAACTTTCGCCAGTTTGATGGCGGGGAATGTTGAACCAGTCCGCTATTATGAAAATGGAATCCGGACCAAACAGGGCAACGAGGTGATCGTTGGCTGGCATAATGACGTTTTAAGAGATCACCAGGGCAATATCACTGGTCTGATCAGTGTTGGTGAAGACATCACGCTACGCAAGCAGGCAGAATCTCAACTGCTTGAAACCAGGAAAAATCTGGCTGAAGTTCAGACTCTGGCAGGGATGGGAGCATGGGAATTTATCCCAAGCACCAGGGAATTCAAAGGATCTGATGAGTGGTGGAAACTCCATTATCTGGATAAAGACACACTGTCCGTGGAAACTATCATGTCTATGATGCATCCTGAGGACAAAGCCTCTGTGATTCCACGGATAAATGACTTTCTAGGTTCTGAAGGCGACACCATCAATATTGTGTTCAGACATATTCGTGGCGATGGACAAACAATCTGGTTGAGGCTTAAAGGCAAAACAATAAGAGACGAAAATCAGAAAATCATCAAAAAAACCGGCTTTGCTCAGGACATCACTGAACAGCGAAAGGCTCAGGAACAACTGATATCGTTTTTAGAAAATTCTCCGGACGCGATGATCCTGACCAATCATCTCCATGAAATCATGATGTTCAATCGTGCCGCGGAACAATTGTTTGGTTACAAACGGAATGAACTGCAAGGTCTGAGTTATGAAACCATCATTTCTCATGAACTTCAGATTGAGCAACTGGAAGCCATGAGTCCATCAGAGTCCATCCTGTCTGACATATTGTTCCATTCAAAAGATAACAGTTATGAACTCACCGGCATCCGCAAGGACAAAACACGATTTCTTGCTGAAATAACCATCAATTCTTTCGGTACTGCTGAAAACCGTTCGACGGTGTTGGTTGTACGGGATATCGGGCCCTATCATGAATTGGAACAGGCCGTGCTGGAAAATCGCAAGAAATTTGAAAGTATTTTTGATAATGTCGCTGAAGCGATCATCGTGTTTGATTTGAAGAGCCTGCAAATTGAAGACATGAATCAGGCCGCCTTGCAATTATTCCAGATTGCCCCGCTTGAAGACCTGAATCATGCTGCCTTGGGGTTATTCCATGTTTATCAGTTTCCCCGTTCCAGTTCCCGGTCCATCATGGATCTAGTGGCGGAAAAATCGGAAATTCTAAACTTGCAGTTCCACATACAAACAGGGGTCTATCAGCAAGAGCCGATAAAACTGATCATGACCAGGAATAATAAAACCAATTTTATGGTTTCGTTTAAACCGTCTGTCATCAGGATCAGGGGAGTGATAAAAGTGGTTGCCATGATCACCGATCTGACCCAGGTTATGCAGGAAGAGGCCAACCGTCGCAAAAAAGAAGAACTCGCCAGGCAGATGCAGAAACAGGAAACCCTCGGGTTGCTTTCCAGTGGTATCGCGCATGATTTCAACAATGTGCTGATGGGCATCCTCGGCTATTCGGAACTCCTGTCCGGCATGATTAAGGAAGGCACTCCGGAGTTTTCATTTCTGGAGGAAATTCAAAAGGCCGGCCTGCGAGCCGCGGATCTGGTGAGTCAGATTCTGAATTACAGTCGCAGTGATGATGTGGATATAACCGCGATGGATCCCTTGCCGATTTTCAAGGAATCCACAAAAATGATGATGGCCACGTTTTCCAAAAATATAAAAATTGAGATCCGGCATGACAGTCCTGTGTCCATGATCAGGAGCAATCCGACTCAGTTGCAGCAGATTCTGATAAACCTTTGTACCAATGCCGCACACGCCATGGAACAAACAGGCGGGATCCTGCGAATTGAACTGCAAGAACGCCATTGCACCAGGCAAACGACCCCGGCTCTTCCGGAAAATGGCAATTATCTGGTTCTCAAAGTGCAGGATACAGGATGCGGTATCCCGCCTGATGTGATGAAAAATATTTTTGATCCCTTCTTTACAACCAAGCCCCAGGGCAAAGGAACGGGACTTGGCCTTTCGATTGTGCAGAAGATTGTCATGAGGCAGAACGGACTGCTTGAAGTGGAAAGCGAAGTTGGCAAGGGAACACGGTTCACTGTGTTTTTTAGAACCGCTCTTCCGGAAACCGTTTCAACAGTCACTGATGAATTTGTTGATATTTCCGGAAAAGAAAAAATTCTGTTAGTGGATGACGAAATCACTATTATTCAATCGTTGAAGGAGGGCTTGAGCAAGAAAGGCTATGAGGTCATTACGGTTGACAGCAGTGTTGAGGCCATCACACTGTTTGAAAAAAGTCCGTACAGTTTCGATGCGCTTATCACTGATTTTGACATGCCGGTATTGAATGGCCTGGAGTTAAGTCGGAAAATCAAAAGAATCCGCCAGGATATCCCGATCCTGATGATGTCTGGACTGGCGGATACCATGGACATGGAGGAGGTTCAGGCTGCGGGTATCTCGCTGAAACTGTCTAAACCGATCAGCTTTAAAATTCTGTTCGCCAAACTTCGCCAGTTGCTGGATCAGGTATCTTGAGGATGGGGTTGCCGGGTTTGGTCTCAATATGTCATCAACTTAAGTATCCAAAATGGTATTGCGAATCAATTCCCCCTTGGTTTAAGGGAGTAAGGGGGATGTAATTCTGAGGGTTAAATCCCCCAACCCCCTTTGAAAAGGGGGATTTTCTCACAGGTAAGTCCTGATATTGAACCTGATCCCGGGCAGACACACAGGTCTGCCCCTACAGCACAAAACCCTGATCGGGAAACAAATCCAGGACAGGGTTATAGCCAAAAAGAAACATCATCTGTTTTTTTGTGATTCACAGCATTGAAGATGGTAGGCCACAGCATTGTCCTGCGGGCACTCCCTCAGCAAACTCCGGAAAATCGCGATGGCGTTATCCCATTCCTGACGATGAGTCGCTTCTATGCCTTTCCGCATGAGTTGTTTTGATTTCAATTTGTAGTCCCTGATTTCAGGAGGATCCGGGTTGAATATTTCATAAACCCAGATCGGTGCCTTTTTCCCTTTGACACAAACCCAGTCGAGTTCCCTGAACAAAAAAGAGGGCTCACTACGGATCTCCTCAATGACCGGTTCACTCACCACCAGAGAGACTCCATAAATTTTAGTCAAACCTTCCAGCCGGGCGGCAATATTGACGGTGTCGCCGATAACGGTCGAATCCATACGGTCCTTGGAACCTACCGTTCCGACAATGACAGGCCCGCGGTGCACACCAATCCCGATCCTGATGGGGACATAGCCCGATTGTTTGCGGTGAATGTTGTAAGTTTCGAGAACCCTGAACATATCCAGCGCAGACTGAACCGCTCTGAAAACCTCACTTGCGGGCGATCCGGAATCCCGTTCAAAGACGGCCATCACCGCATCGCCGATAAACTTGTCAATGAATCCCCGTTGTTCATGGATCGGCACATTCATACGACGAAAATAGGCATTGAGAAAATTCAGCAGTTCCTGCGGGCTTATTGTTTCAGCAAAGGGCGTGAACGAACGGATATCCGCAAACAGAATACTCATCACATCCATTTCCGCATGTCCAACCTCAATGTTTTCCATGCCATCTCTGGCAATGCGTCCCAGAAATTGTCTGGGAACAAACTTTTTGAAGGTTTCAACCTGCTTTTGCAAGGTGCGATGCATGTTGTATTGTTTCAAGCCTTTTTCCACGGTTAAAACCAGATCCTGCTGATCCCACGGTTTGCTCAGATACCGGAACAGGTCGGCGTTGTTGATGGCATTGACTGCTGATTCCAGAGCGGCCTGGCCGGTGAGCAGGATTTTAACGGCGTCAGGATGGGATTGGTGAAGATCGACCAACAACTGATCTCCGGAAATACCCGGCATGATCTGATCCGAAATCACCATGGCCAAATGATCCTCCGGACGCAGATCCGCCACGATTTCCAGTGCTTCTTCAGCACTTTCCGCAAATTCAAACACATAGCCTGAAATTTTTTTGCGTAGCTGGCTGTCCAGTGAGTTGAGAACCATCTGTTCATCATCCACACACAGAATTATCGCATTCTTGTTCATGTTCGCATCACTCTTCGCAAGTTTGAGGGATTGTGGGAAAGGTTCTTGTTGTCTATGACGTTTTAAGACAAATTCGTAAAGATCTTTTTACCTCAAGAGTTGTAAGTTTTCAGTTATCAGCCTTCAGCTTTTAGTAAGTTATTGAAATTTGAAGTTTTCTGCTCGTGCCCTACGTCCCGTGGGGCCAATGTCATCAACTTAAGCATTCTGAATGGTGCTGTGTTTCAATTCCCCCTTGGTTTAAGGGGGATAGGGGGATGTAATTCTGAGTGTTAAATCCCCCATGCCCCCTTTGTAAAGGGGGATTATCCAGCGAAGAATTTCTAAGTTGACGACATTGCCCGTGGGGCACGTTATCCACCAGGCGAAGCTCTGCTTCGCACCCACCGGAGGTGGGTCATGGAACGGTTACGAACGGGATGTTCGTAACCAGAAGTATTCCCTGTTATTTTTTGAATGTTCCTAAGGGGATGGCGATTGAATACTGACGAGATGCCTGGACTCACTGAGTTTAATGCCACAAGCACGACAAACGATAATATCTTTTTCTGCTTTGGCAGGATCCCCAAGCCGGGTTTCCTGCTGATTCTGCACAAAACAGAACATGGGATATTATTTTTTGATTTTTGACATGATGTCCTGAATTTTTTCTTCAAGCGTGGCAGGACTGAAGGGTTTGACGATGTAGCCATTTACTTTGTGTTTCGCCGCGGCGACAATGTTTTCCTTTACAGCTTCTGCCGTGACCATCAACACCGGGATATCCTGCATTTTGGGGTCAGCCCGGATTGCCTTGAGCAAATCAAGTCCACTCATCTGCGGCATATTCCAATCCGCGACCACAAGGTCAAAATTGGCAGTCTGCATTTTCCCCCAGGCCTCACGGCCATTGGCCGCGGTCGTGATGTGTGAATATTTGAGTTTGAACAACATGCTTGCAATAAGTTTCCGCATATTCTCAATGTCATCCACCACCAGAATATTGATATCTTTGTCGGACACGTTTCCTCCAGATTATGATTAGTTGGTGATCTACAATTTTTCAGATTTCTGAATTCAATTTTCTCTTGTTGCTTCGATCATGATGAGCAGGATTTCATTCGCTTAACAACTGTTCATCATCGCTCTGGATATTTTCCTGGGTCATCAGCATCCGGATGAGTTTGAGTCCCAGCGCATAAACCGCGGGTTGCCTGGCATCAAATTCATGGAACGTATTGCCATTGACCAGCCGTGTTTTAACAGGGGCCCCAAACCGGGATTCCTGTAGCAACTCCCTGGCTCCTACGACAAAAAACTGATTGCTGTAGTCATAGGCGTCAGTGCCCGCGCCATAGGCCATGCTTTTTGATTTTGTCACGACATCCGCGCCGACAATCAGCAGATAATGCTTGTGCGATTGTTGGGTGACCACTTCAATCTGGCAGGCAAGCGTCCATTCCGATTTTGGTAAAATCCGTCGAATCTGTTTTTGTTCTTCCACATGATTCAGCACCAGGCTGATGAGTTTTGACATTTTTTGATAATCGGCCCCCATCTGTTTCTGGACAACGACCACCCAATGTTTGTATTCTTTTGTGGAGGGCGCCAGCCAAGGCGAATCAATGTTGTCTGAGCCCAGATATTTCACACGAAATTTAATACTTTGTTTTGTAGCCATAAGCTATTGCCGTTCAAGTCGTTGAAGATCTTTTTCAGCGTTATTGCCAGCAGCGGAATCGGGGAATCGTTCCAGGAGTTGTTTATAATAATAGCGGGCTTTTTCGGGTTTCCCTTGTTGTTCGGCAATTTGGCCCAGCATATAAATCGCGTCAGGTGTTTTATAACCCTGCGATGTGGGACGGTGTTCATATTGTCGGAGAATTTCCCTGAAAGCTTTTTCTGCGGCCTCCAGTTTTTCCAGTTTGAACCAGGCGTGTCCAATCCAGTACCAGGCGTTGTCACTATCCAGATCATCAGGAAACTGACTGGTGAAATTCTGAAACACCTCAATCGCCTTGTCGTAATCGCGTTGTATGATGGATGCCATGCCTTGATTATACAACCGCTTCACGCCATTGACGCGTTTCAGTTCCCGCGGCGATTCCGGTTCGTTGAGATCAGGGTCCTCGAACGGTTCCTGTTTGGATTCAGGCGCCATGGACATGGAATCATTCAAGGGTTTTGCCAGGATGACAGGCGGTGGAATCTCTTCTGCCGGACGTGTTTTATCGACCACTTCTTTTTTAGGCGGAGGCGGCATGGGTTTGACCAAATCGCCATTCGACACGTTGCCTGCGTTTTGTTTCTGTGCGTTTTGGACCGCCATTTCCTTTCGTTTTTCAGGAAACAACGAATATTCCACGACCGCTGGTCCCTCAGAAGGCGGTGCGGGTTGAACAGGGGCTGATTGTTTCCGCGTTGCTGAGGATTCCATCGTGCTGTTGATTTCCTGAAGCTCTTTTTTCAGCGAATCCACGTTTTTTTCCAGTTTTTGAAGCTGGTCTTCCATGGCTTTTTCCAGAAGCGAAAACGTGGTTTCCCATTGTTTGCGATGATCATCCAGCGTTTGCTGCTGTTCCATCTGTCTTGCCGTTTGTTCAGCGAGTTGCTGGTCTACCTGCTGAACATCATCCCGCAACTGAACATAGTCCACCTGCAATTGTTCCAGCATTTCCTGGTAATGCTTCAAGGCGGTTTCTTCAGGCGTAGGGGTTGGTGCGGTTTGTTCTGCTTTTTGAGCTTCGGGTATGAATGACGAGCACGATGACAGAAGCATCATGCTGATGAAAACCCGGATTATCAGCCTTCTGTAAACATGAACCATATTAACTTTGTGTGTGGTTTTCCTGTTTGTGATGCTTGAGAACGTTTTCCATTTCCCGGGCAAGATGGGGTTGCTGGTTTTTATAATAGGCCTCAATCAGTTTTTGCGCGACTTCATCATACCGGGGATACTCCGGAAAGTACTTAAGCAGATACCGATAACGGTGTATGGCCGAATGGTAAGCTTCATTTTTAAAATAGAAATTCCCAACCAGAAACTCATATTCCGCAAGATCAGCTCTGGACTTGAGCAGATACGCATAGACATCTTTCAGATAAATATTGTTGGGATATAACAAAAAGAACCGCTGATAATCCTGAATCAGCCTTCGATTGGGTTCCATGTCCCTGTCATATTCACGTTCTCTGAAAAAAACGCCTGTAAAGTTTCGTTGATAATTCAAGGAAATCAACTGATGCAGAACGTAAGGTGTGAGATGACTGTTGGGATTGAGCGTCAGAAACATCCGATAACCGCTTTCGGCCTCAATCCAGCGGTTTCTGCGAAAGTTCAAATCACCCATTTTCAAATAAGCCAGGGTTGCCAGTTGTGTCCCGGGATGCTCTTCAGTCACCTTTTTAAATTTGTCTTCCGCTTCCTGATACAATTCATCGTCAAAAGCCATCATACCCGCCTGGTAGATTTCCAGAGCAGGTGTTCTGACAGATTCCTTGGTGTCGCTACAGGCGGATAGCAGAAAAATCAGGCTGGTACAGTAGATGAGACGTTTCAATTGTGTGAAATTGATGGTCATAACAGCTTCAACTGGTTCGTTTTTTATAGCGGACCATCGTAATTTCGTTGCCACGTTCGTTCCAGAAAACCTCATCCATGAAATTCATGATCAGCAAAATACCACGACCACTGACCTTGAACAAATTTTCAGGATCTTTGGGGTCTGGAATGGAAGAATAATCAAAACCACGGCCATCATCCCGAATCACATATTTGACAGAGTTTCTGGTGATTTCAGTATGAATATAAACTTTGCGGGCCTTGTATTGCTCTTCAACTCTCCGGCGTTCGCCTTCCTGCCGGAATTTTTCGAATTTTTCTTTTTTCAACTCGGAAGAAATTTCAAGGTTTCCATGAAACATGGCATTTTCCACGGCTTCTGAAAGAATAATGTTCATGGTGAACAGATCTTCTTCTTCAAGCAGTTGATAGGACGGAAGGTTTCGTGTGATGAAGGAAACAATCTTGTTGATGTATTCAAAATCATTGCCGATTTCCAGGGTGCGGGATTCGAAAACAGAATTTTCGAGGCAGTAAACACTGAACCGGGAATCGTCCATCAAACTTTTAACACGATTGACGCTTTGATTCAGTTCACTGTTTTTGAGAGGTTTGGTTAAAAAATCACAGGCACCAAGATTCAGGCAGGTCAAAATATTATCGGAATCTCCATGGCGGGAGATAATCACAAAGGGAAGATGCGCATTGAGCCGTTTCAATTCCTTGAGAAGTTCAATTCCCCCCATTTTAGGCATGGTCAAGCCGGCATAAACCCCGTCATGATGGCCTTTCTGGTATTTTTCCAGGGCATCGACTCCATCAACAGCCCGTTCGTAAGTATGCTGATTTTCCTCCAGAAATTTCGCCAGGGTATCCAGCACTTCAACATTGTCATCGGCAATCAGGATATGCATGCAACCTCAACATCAACAAATCATCAGAACCACGGAAATTTGAGCAAAAAAGCCACTTTGTCAGCTTTATTCAGACAGTAACGAAAAGCATCGGGGAATACAAGATTTTTATCTCAACCTGAAAACAAGAGAATTTTATGATTAAAATCAATACATCTCTTGAAATTTGCTACGATTTCATCCTATGTTTCATTCAAACAGGAATTTCTTAATGAAAAGGAGTTCTGTGTCAGATAACATCTTTCTTGTCTCAGGATATTTATGAACAAATCTCAATTGATTGAGAAACTCGCAGAAAAAAACAATAACAACCTTCAACTGGCGGATAAAGCGGTCAGGATTTTTTTTGACAACATCAAAGAATCCCTGAACTCTGGCGAACGTGTTGAAATCCGTGGGTTCGGTTCGTTCATCCTCAAAAAATACGAAGGTTATGTGGGCCGAAACCCCAAAACAGGAACCAAAGTTGAGGTGTCTCCCAAAAAACTGCCTGTGTTTCGTACCGGAAAAGACCTGAAGCAACGGGTTAATGAAGTTCGGGGTCCTATCAAGGATTGAACTGATCATTATTTGGGGGCTTCCTCTTCTTCAAACAGCAATGCGGATGTTCTGGGTTCGAAGAGCATCTTGCTGATGCGGATCGCCAGATGCCCATTGAACGCCCCCTGAAATCCCTCAAATTTCGGAATATTGTTGGCCAGCACTTTCAGCGGTTGATCTACGCCCTGATTCAATACCAGGTGATCCCCTACATCCAGATTCAGAAAATGCCGCAACTTGATTTTGGCATGCCCGAGAAACACTCGGAGGTCTGCTTTGGTGTTTAGAACATTTTCTGACAGGCGTGTCAGACTGAGCTGGTCTGTTTCAGAATTTTCTTTCTGGAACGTCGTGTTCAATTTAGAACGTATGGGGTCAAGCATACTGTAAGGAACACAGATGCTGAGCGTCATGGGGGTCTGATGCACTTCCACATCAAACGTTGTCACCACCACCACTTCTGAGTCAGGCACAATATTGGTGAACTGAGGATTGGTTTCAGCCCTGGAAAACTTGACACGCAGAGGGATAAAGGGCTTCCAGGCACTCTGAAGATCTTCCAGTCCACTATGAATGACTTTTGATATCATCCGGAGTTCAATGGTAGAAAAATCCCGTTTGACAGACTGGATGTGCAATTCTCCTGAGCCCCCGAACAGCATGTCAATGAAGGTGTATACCAGTTTTTGCTCCAGCACCATCATCCCTGTGCCTTTGAGCGGAGAAAAATGGAACAGGTTGAGCGATGACGGATAGGAGACTGAATTGAGAAAGTCCTTGAAGTTGACAAGTTCTGTCGCACGGAGTTCCATGTGTATCGGTCGCCGCAGGTGGTTTGACAGCGTTTGCCTGAAAATTCTGGCAAAGCGACTGTAAACCATTTCCAGTGCGGGCATCCGGCCACGAATAATCCGGTTATGACTGGCCAGATCATATTTCACAATACCGTCAGGGGATTCCTGTGGAGGGAGTTTCCGCGCAATGGGTGAGGCCTCAAATTCAGGCTCCTCCACATCCCATTCAGGAATTCCACGTAGCAGTAAATCTACTTCTTTCTGAGTCAATAGCTGTACCAAAACGCCTCCTTTGAAGGAAATTATGAAACTTGGAGTTCTTGTCTATATTGAACGCTCTGACGGTCATGTTCTCATGATCCATCGTCAGAAACACGACGAGCACCTTGGCTTCTGGCTTGCGCCAGGCGGAAAACTTGAACGCAATGAAGCACCTGATGAAACAGCGATCCGTGAGGTGCTGGAAGAAACCGGACTGCATGTTCCGCATCCGAAAATGAAAGCCGTGCTGTCTTTTCCTGATCTGGGTGATTCCCCGTTTGGTGATGAATGGCATGTTTTTGTATTTCATGCCACAGAATTTTCCGGTGAACTGCTGGACGTGTCCGTGGAAGGAACGCTCCACTGGGTGCCCAGACAAAAGCTGATTGAACTGCCCATGTGGGAAGGTGACCGGCTGTTCACGCCCAGAATTTTTGAAAACGATTTTTTTTATGGCAAACTGGTTTATCGTGGACAGACACTGGTTGAAGCCTCTTTCAGCAAGGATTGAGCCTTCCTTTTTTCATGGTATTCAATGTTATTTTTTGTTCCATGTTCCCGTACCCTGAATTCCTGATTCCTTTGTTCAAGACTGGGTTTCCCGAATGAAACCCCTTGAAATAGCATCAATAATTTCCTCAATTTCCTGAAGCACCACTGGCAGATTCGGCTTGGAAAAGCTCATTTCTGGCGCAGGAACGCGATGATGCCTGATGTCAGGTGGTATATGCTTGTGATGGGGAAATGTTGAGGCTAAATCAGGATGATGGGGATGTGGGAAATCATCATACCAATACAATCGGTTTTCCTGGTGATACACTTCATATCCGTAAGCCGTAATCAAACCGGCGTCAAAATCCAGTTCTTCCCGCATTCGCAGGCGTACTCCGTAGGCAAAGTACACCTCGCCTTCCGCTGTTCCTGTGTATGGGCTGTCCGACCAAACCACGATGGTAGAACGTTGCATGGATGAACGATGGAGCAGTTCTGTAATAAACAGACTGTAATCTGCCAGAGAGTTGAGACTCTGATTCTCCATATCAATATACAGGTTGAACACGTAAGGTTTCTATTACGTCGTGTTGTTTGAATTGCTGAGTATAGGATTCTTTCCGTCGTAACCATGTTTCATAAATACCTTTCCAGCGGCTGAAATCCGCACGGGTTTCATCATACTCATCATATCGTTCTAACTGGCCGGACATGAGTGCCGTATAGAAATCTTCACTTAGAATTCCATATTTTTCTTCATAGAGTGTCAGACGGCGCTCGATCAGTTTCATTTCAATCACTAACTCATGGATTTGCATAATATTCTCTCCATTTCCAGAATTTATGGTCAATGTTACAATGATTTCATGATAAAAATATCATAAATTTTGTGAATCAGCATCTTCATAATTTGGAAGATGACTGAGCACGGGAGTGCTCTCGCATTAAGAAACAGGTCTAACCGAAACAACGGTTCCCGCAGGCATTTCCGGTGAATTGGATTCAACCACAATCAAGGCATTGGCTTCACTCAGGGAATTGAGACTGTGAGATCCCTGACTGGCCATTGGTCGGACCTGTGCCGGAACACAGTCCCGGTCTAGCCATGCCCGCAGGTATTGCTGGCGGCCTGCCCGATGCCTGACAGGCTCTGTCAATACGGCTGGTACGAGCGGTTTCACATAAGGCGTTCGGCCCATCCGTTTCCGGATGGAAGGGCGCACAAATTCTTCAAAGACCACAAAGCTGGATGCTGGATTGCCCGGCATGCCAAAGACCAGTGTTTCGTTTTTTTTGCCAAAAAAGAATGGTTTTCCGGGCTTGATCGAAACTTTCCAGAATATTTCTTCAACCCCCAATCGTTCCAGCGTGTCTTTCACAAAATCATGATCGCCCACAGAAACTCCACCTGAAATCAGCACCATATCAGCGTCCATGGCTTTTTTCAAATGCTGTTCCAGCAGGTCCGGGCGATCTTCAACAATTCCCAGGCGCCATGCGGCGCAATGTTCTGATCCAACCAAGGCTGTGAACATGTGACTGTTGGAATCCCTGATTTTTCCCGGAGCTAACGGATCTTCCACATTGACCAGTTCACTGCCAGTGGACAGGATCGCAACTTTCAAGGGCTGAAACACAGGTACTTCCGCATAACCAAACGCGGCCAAAACCGCTATTTGCGTGGGGCCAAGGTTCATTCCGGTTTTGAGGATCTGCTGTCCGTGTTGTATGTCTTCCCCCCGGTAACGCACATTGTCGCCCAGGCGGGGACTGCGGGTAAACTGAATATTTGTACCAGCCACTGTCACACTTTCTTTCATCACGACGGTATCCACGCCCGGAGGCATTTCAGATCCCGTCGCAATCTGGTAGCACTCACCGGGTCCGGGTTGTTCCGTTTCATGGAGACCCGCCGGTACAAAGCCACGATTTCTGAGTGTGACAGGATGGTCTGTGGAAGCTTCAACCAGGTCCGCATGCCGAACGGCATAGCCATCCATCGCAGAGTTGTCAAACAACGGCAAATCAGAGGTTGCTGTCAGGTTTTGGGCCAGAATCAATCCATGAATTTGGTTCAAGGGTAACAGAATGGTCTTTCCGGCAGGGGTATGATCCAGAATGATATTTCGTGCCTGATCAGGGTGCAGCATGACGCTCCTATGAGATTGATGTTTATCCGATAAATAATTGGCAGTGGCGGGTTTACGTATTTGCTTTTGAATCTGGAAAATGAATGAGACGCAAGATCAGCCCCATGAACAGATACACCATCGTCTGAACTTCACTGTCACGGAAATTGTTTTCAAAGAAGCCTGCCAGCATGAAGCCTATGGTGGCAGACAGGACGCCCCACATCAGGGATTGGTTATATTTATCGGTGATTTTTTTGTAATGAACCAACAACTGTCCGATCCAGGTGATCCAGATGGCCATGTAGGCCATAAAGCCGACAAAACCCGTGTTTAGGAAGGTCTGGATGTAGATGTTGTGAACGCCCGCACTGGGCTTGTTGAAAAAACGATGGCCTGTCCGTTCAGCAAGGGGGGTTCGATAGCGGTCCATCACCTCCCGGTCATTGTCAAAACCGATTCCAAACCAGAAATGATCCTTGATCGCATTGATTCCGGATTCCCACATGAGCAGGCGGTCCTCATTGTATTTCAGCATGAAACCACTGGTAATTCGACTCCAGACCACGTCACTGAACGAATCGGAGGAAGAAGGCTTTTCGCCCTGGTTGAGATACACTGAACCAAGAATCACCACGGCGGAGCCAACCCCGATCAGCAGGGAAAAGAACAGTTTTTTTGAAAAATGATAAAGGAGCAGCAGGATGCTGAAAAAGGTGCCGATCCACACACTTCGAGCCAGTGATAAGACGATGGCCAACAGCATCAGCGCGGTACTTCCTGAAATCGTGAGCCGCTGCCGCTCGGGCAGTGTGCCCGGACGAAGGACCAGTGAAAAAAACAGGGGGAAACTCAGCAGAAGCACGCCGCCATAAGTGAGGTGGTTGGAATAATTGCCCTTGGCATGAAAAAACGGGGTGTAGCCATAAGTTGTAAAACAGGGATGCTTGTATGGTTTGGGGTGACTGTTTCCAAAGAAATCAAACCATTCCGCTCCTGTAAAAAACTGAATAATTCCATACACAGAGATCACCGTCAGAAAGAACATGAAAATCTGCATCACATGGCGATGATTTTCTTCTTTCAGTGAAAACATCAACGCAAATGGCAGAAACATCCGCCAGTTGTTCCAGAGCATCATGCCAACCCTTGTTGTGTAGGGTGTCAACAACGTTGAAACCAACTGTACCAGCACCCAGACCATCAATGCCAGAAACAGGGGATGCTTCCATAAAACCGGACGGGGATTACGCCAGAGTTTATACACGCCGACCAGATATAATCCCACAATAGCGGCATCGGTGCCTGCAATGGAAAATGTGCTGAAAACAAACACCCCATAGAGGAAAAAACGATTCCAGAACGAACTGTTGGTGATTTCCCGAAACAATATCCGGGAAGATTCAGCGTTGATTGAGGGCATGGTGGATCCTGATTTTTAGCCGGTGATATCGCGGAGTGTGTAACAAAAATCCGGATGTTGCTGATGATGGCGGATATAATGCGAAGATAGTCCCAGCAATTCCATTTGAAGAATGGTGATTATATTGGGAACGAGGTCGGTGATTTCAGTGATTCCTGAAAATTCATGGTAAAACTTTTTGAAGTCTCCGGTCATTTTAATAACAACCTGATGGGTGAGCTTTAAAAAACTGATCACTGTTTCAACAGGCAATTCGTCGGTTTCTCTCAGGAACAAGGGGATGTTGTGTTCCCATAAGCCGTAATACAGCATGACTCTGAAATCCTGAACCTGAAAGCAATGGACCAGAGCAAATTCAAACAAATCCCACAACAGGGCATTTTGGGCCGGACGACCATCCACAGGGGTGATACTGGTTTTTCCGGGATGCTTGAAGTGAAATCGCGGAATGGTAATCTGGCACATTGGATTTTTACACTGACTGCAATCTTGGTGAAGACTCATAACGATTTAAGCTGTTGATAATATAATGTGGTTTCTTCGATCAGAGCATCCGCTCCAAAAGCCGTAACATCGTCCCATTTGTCCGTAATGTCCAGAGCAATTTTCTGAACACGCCGAGCAAAAGTACTCTCAGGATAATGGCGTAGCAAGGGCACCGAACGATAGGTTGCTTCACGGGCGTGACGGTCTTCAAACAGACTGCCAAAATGGCTCAGCGACATGGCCAGGGTGGCTCGACTGGTTTCATTCAGTTTGTGACAAATGCCCAATTGTTCGGGAAGAAGGCACAAATTATACACAATACGGGGTTGGTAACGTTCCAGCAGATTTCTGGCGGCAACGGCCGCATTGCGGTCTGTGACTCCCAGACGTTCGATCATCATCGGAATGGTCAATTGTCCGGCACGTGTGGGCAAACTGCGGAAATGGTGCAACTGCTCCCATGCCGCTGGGAATTTTTTCAACTCCCGGTCAAAGGCCCGAAACAGAAAATTTCTGAGAAACGTCAGCAGATTCATGATTGCCGGATATTCCGGGGTGGTCACCAGCAAACTGTGGCGCGCCACCGCAAAAAAATCCAGAGTATTGAATTCGCTACCACCACCCAGATCCAGCAAAATATAGTCCGCTTTCAACCATTTGATGGAAAGCAGTAGCCGGATTTTTTCTGAAAAAGAAATATTGGCCATGCAGGGCGTGCGGGCATCTCCGGGAATAAATCCCAGATTTTCTATTCCTGTCGCAACAACCAGCGATTCCAGTGTTTCAGTTTTTGAAAGCAGATAATCGCCCACACCCGGGTAGTGGTTGGGTAACCCCAGATAGGAATGCAGATTGGAACCGCCCAGATCGAGGTCAACCGCAATGGTTCGATAGCCCATGTCTGCCAGTGCAATAGCCAGATTCGCGGTAATCAGGCTTTTGCCGACACCGCCTTTTCCACTTGCTACCGCTATAATGGTGGGATTCATTGTGTGTTTTAACTACAGGTTCACGTAATGCTGACAATTGAGCTTTCTGTAATCTAGGTATAAGGAGACAACAAAAAAAGCAAAGAAATTCTTGCGCTGGCATCCGCTCAAATTTATCCTTGCTTTTCGATATTTATCAATGTCATATCCCTAGAGGATTCCAAATAAAAACAAAATGATATTATGACTGCGATGAAGACCGGGGGGCTTCAGTGAAACAGGGACTACTCACAGGAAAAATACAATCATTGACTGGCCTGGTAATCGGAATAATGCTGTTTTGTCAGGGGCTTCCCCTGCTGATGGCACAGGAACCTGTTCTCGTTCTTGATAAGGCTATGGAAATCAATGGGCTGGGTCAGCAGATGAGCATCCTCGAAGATATTTCAGGGAAACTCACGCAGGAAGAGGTTCTTGCCTCCAACGAGTTTGTGCGGTCAGAGAATGATGCTCCAAGTCTCGGTTTCACCACGTCTTCTTTCTGGTTGCGATTCACACTGCTCAATCCTGAGGACACAACGGTTGATCGAGTATTGCTGTTCAGCTATCCACGGGTGAGAGGCGTGGATCTCTATGTGCCCTCCCCGGAAAATCCCCTGCGCTATGAAGTCAAACACTCTGGCAGCAACCAACCGTTTCATCAGCGTGAAATTCCCTATCGCAACTACGCCTTTTCAATAAAAGTTCCCCCCAAAAAACCGCTCACCTGTTACATGCGCATCGACTCCGGAGATTCGTTGATCCTGCCCTTGACGCTCTATCAGCCCAGAGCGTTTACCAAATACATGTTGCTCGATTATGTCATTCTGGGGTTTTACTATGGGGCGATGGTGATCATTCTGATATACAACTGCCTGTTGTTTGCGGGCACACGGGATCAAACCTATCGTGACTATTCACTGATGCTGGCCTGCATCATTCTGTTCAGTCTGACCATTGATGGATCCCTGTCTCAATTTATTGCGTTTCATACACCAGAACTGGAAAATATCAGCCGGCCATTTCTGTTGTGTCTGCTCGTTTTTCTCGGGTTGCAATTCAGCCGTTCGTTTATCAACATCAAGGAACTTTCACCAGTCCTGGATAATGTTGTGAAAGTGATCATGGCCTCAGCCATCGCAGGCCTGGTGATTTCTCCGTTCACGCCATATTTTCCCACGTTGCAAACGTCCATTCTGTTTGCGTTCATGGCCTTGGGAGTCGCGACAATCATCACTCTTTATGGCCTCTGGAAACGGAATCGACAGTCTTTTTTTTACGCCATAGCCGGGTTTGGCTTCATGCTGGGCGGAGTGACGCTCATTTTGGCCAATTTCGGCATTCTGCCCTACAATCTGATCACCACCTGGGGCGCCTTCACAGGTTTTCTCACTCAGGCTGTTCTACTGTCGCTGGGGTTGGCTGACCGGATCAAAACATTGCAAAAAGAAGCGCTTGAAGCACAGAAAGTGGCCATTGACAGTCTGCAACGCGCGGATCAACTCAAGGATGAGTTTCTGGCAAACACGTCTCATGAACTCCGGACTCCGTTGAATGGAATCATCGGTCTCAGTGAATCCATGCTGTTTCTCAATCAGTTTGAAAAAAAGGATGAAGTTGTCCAGAATTTGAAAATGATCATCCAGAGTGGCAAGCGTCTGTCCAGTCTGGTGAATGATCTGCTGGATTTTTCAAAAATGAAACATCAGGAATTGATGCTTCAGTTCAAACCTGTAGATGTCCGCAGTATCACGGACACGGTGATCTCCATTCTCTCACCGCTTCTGAGTCACAAGCAGGTCAAGTTACATCACACCATGCAGGGGTTGATGCCGCTGGTCTGGGGCGATGAAAACCGGGTGGAACAGATCCTGATGAATCTTGTGGGAAATGCCATTAAATTCACGGATGAAGGTTCCATCATGATTCAGCATCAGGTCATTTCTCCATTTCTGGTGATTCATATCACAGACACAGGAATCGGGATTCCGCGGGAAAAACAAAAAGATATTTTCAAGGCGTTTGATCAGGTGGATGGGTCCATTTCACGGCAATACGGGGGCACAGGCCTTGGTCTTTCAATCAGCCGGCAATTGGTGGAACTGCTTGGCGGAACATTGAAAGTGGAAAGCGAGGTCAACAAGGGTTCGACCTTCACGTTCACCCTGCCGTTAGCGACCGAAGAACAGAAAAACAACTGGAAAGCAATTCCCGGAATGCCGCCCCCCCCACAAAAAGAGTTATCGCCGGATTCCCTTCTTATCCCGCAGATTCAGTTGAAGGAACATAATCCGGAGTCAGGAAACAGAACCATTCTGATTGTGGATGATGAACCTATCAATGTGCAGGTACTCAAGAGTCATTTGAGTGATCTCCCCTTTCAGATCAGGGTCGCCTGGGATGGTGTGGAAGCACTCCAGTCCATCAAGACTCAAGTGCCGGATCTGATTCTGCTGGATTTGATGATGCCGCGAATGAGTGGCTATGAAGTCTGTCGTGAAATTCGCAAAACGATGGATCCCGCAACCATGCCGATTCTGATTTTGACCGCGAAAACACAAACAGAAGACATGATTGAAGGCCTACGTGCCGGGGCCAATGATTATCTCACAAAACCCTTCAATCGGGATGAACTCATTGCCCGAATTCAGACACAGATCCGTTTCAGGGAAGCGGTGGATACTCTGCGGGAGTCAGAACGTCTGGGCATGGAACTCAAGACAGCCCAAACGGTGCAGGAATTGCTGATTCCCAAACAGGATCCTTCACTCGAAGAGCTGGAAATTGCCAGTTATTACAGTCCAGCCGCTGAAACTGGCGGCGACTGGTATAGTTACCGCCATCATCCTGAAAACAGAACGCTGGATATTTTGATTGGCGATGTGACCGGGCATGGGGTTGCCGCGGCACTGATCACAGCCATGGCGGACAGTGTGTATGCCTCGGTTTCAGAACAGCGGAAACGATTGAAAGAACTCCATCAACCTGATTCCTATCTGTGGCATCCCACTTATTATGTCGAAATGCTGAACAACGTATTGTTCACTGCCACCAGAGGACTCTACAACATGACATTTTTTTATTCAGTGATTGATCTGGAGCGCAATATCATGGTGTTTTCCAGTGCGGGCCACCCACCCTGCATCATCTGGCGACCCGGTAAATTTAAGATTTTACGCAAGGGAATCGCGGTGTTTCAGCCTTTTTTGGAAATCAGTATCCGCAGTATGTATCTCGGTTATGAAGCCGGCAAACATTTTGACATACAGACACAGGAACTGGAGTCAAATGATGTGATCATCTGGTATACCGATGGTCTGGTAGAAAACAGCAATGCCGACCGGGAACCGTTCGGGAAAAGACGACTCAAACAGATCATTCAGAACTGTGCGGGCTTGACAGCGCATCAGATCAGGGACCGTATCGTGGAAGGCGTAAAAGCTCATTGCGGCGCATTTCCACAAGAAGATGACATCACGTTGATTGTGGCAAAGATCCACTGATTTATCCCCGATGCGGGAAGCGCACACATAAAGCACTTGTGATAAGAACTCGTTTCAGGTTATGAAAAAAGCGTCACTGACAAGCGGACATCCATGTCAAATATTTTAGCAGGGAAACAATTATGAAAATTCTGATTATTGATGGGAGCCGTGTGGCTCGGACTTTTATCAAACGAGAGCTTTCGTCACTCCCGGATGCTCAGTTCTTTGAAGCGGAAAATGGAGAGGAAGGCTTCAACCAGGTTTTAAAGTATGTTCCTGATCTGATCACCATGGGACTCATCATGAAAGGCAATGACAACAACAGCCTGATCATGAAAATTCGTCACACCCCTGAATTGTCGCATATCCCCGTAATTGTGATCACCTCCAGCACAGAAGATGAAGCGATCAATCATGCCTTTGATGCCGGAGCCGCGGAAATTTTTTTCAAACCGTTTCCTGACGGGAAATTGATGAATTATGTCAAGACCATGTTCCGAAAGGAGCAGGATCTGACAAACATCAATATTCTGGTGGCGGATGATTCTTCCACGGTCCGTTCCATCATCCTCCGCACCTTGTCATCTGTAGGCGCGACTACCTTTGGCTGTGTCAACGGGGAAGAAGCCATCGAAATTCTGAATCGTCAACCCATTGATATGATTATTTCCGATTATATCATGCCCAAAAAAGATGGCATTGAAGTCTGCAAATATGTTCGCACAGAACTCAATCGTGATGATATTCCGTTCATTCTGCTGACTGCTGTAGGCGAACGTTCTGTGGTGCTGGACGCCCTGAATGCCGGAGCCAATGATTATCTGACCAAGCCTTTTTCAAGGGAAGAAATCATGGCGCGTATCAAAAACCATGTGCGTATGATTCATTTCAACCGCAGGCTTCAACTGGAACTCGCCGAACGTAAAAAACGGGAACTTGCCATGATTTATGAACTGAATCAGGCCAGAGAAACCCAGAAAGTTTTGTTGCCCACCAAACTTCCTGAAATCCCGGGAGCCAGACTGGCGGCCAAGTATGTGCCGATGGACCAGATCGGTGGTGATTTTTATAATATTTTCCCGTTGGAAGATAACAGGTTCGGCATCATGATCGCGGATGTCACCGGGCACGGCGTTCCAGCGGCGCTGATCTCATTCATGGTGTCAGGGATCTTTACCAATAACGCTTTAACGGTTCCTTCTTCCACCAAACTGGTCATGGATCTCACCAATCATTATCTGCACGGAAAATTAAGAGATGATAAATTTGCCACCATGTTTTACGCGATTTATGACGCTGATGAGCAATCACTCCTGTTCACCAATGCCGGACACAATGTCGCCTATGTTTTCCGTGGCGAAACCGATGAGCATTTTGAGTTGGACACGGATGGAATTTTTCTGGGGCCATTCCCCAATGAAATCACCAATTACAAAGAAAAAGAATTTCAGTTCAATCCGGGAGACCGGTTGCTTTTGTATACCGACGCGATCATGGAAATTGCTGATGAGACAGGGGAAATGTTTGGCGAAGAACGGCTCCTTGCGTTGGTAAAGTCCAACAAGGACACACCGCTGAATGAACTCCTGGACCTGATTTATGACGAATGCCTGCGATTTTCCGGAAGAGATGGCATGGCCGATGACTGTACCATGGTCGCCCTGGAAATTCTGTAGAGATCCTATGTCCACATCCGTAACATGGCTGGGTACTGCCAGCCTTGAAATTCAATACAACGAACAGCTTGTCCTGCTTGATCCGTATCTTTCCAGATTGAATAAATGGAAGGTCGCATTTTGTAAACTGCATCCGGACACCGATAACATCACCCGCTATCTGGGGCAACTTCCATCGTCACCTTCAGCCTTGATTGTCACGCATACCCATTTTGATCATGTGCTGGATATTCCGTCACTGCTTCCGCATATTCAGGGACCTGTGGTTGGCTCTGACAGTCTCGCCACTATCCTGGAAATGGTGGAGGCCTATGACCGTGTGACCATTTGCCATGGAAATGAAACATTGGCTCTGACCAATGACATCACTGTGACCATGATTCGATCCCGACATGGACTGGTGATTCTGGGTAGAGTTCCCTATCCGGGTGAAAATATTCCGGCAAATCTTCCCTGGAGAACCAGAGATTATCGTCATGGGTTGGTTTTCATTCCGAAAATTGTGATGCCGGAACTGACGCTCATGGCTGTGAGTTCCGCACATTTCATCCCGGAAACGCTGGAGGGGCATCGCTGTGATGTTCTGTTTCTATGTGTTCCCGGCTGGAAACGTGTTGCGGAGTATCCTCAAAAGCTGATTGAGATCGTTCAACCTCAGGTTGTCATCCCGATTCATTTTGATGATTTCACAAAACCTGTTCAGGGAAAAACACCCATGCTGCCCAAACAGGATCTGGAAGGATTTACCACAATAATCCGTAAATCTTTTCCGAAGATTGACCTCAAAATTCCAGAAATTGGCATTCCACTGAAATTCTAATTCCTGTTGAACCGGGGAATCATCGGATCTTATTTAATTTTCAATCCCAGACTTCTTATTCGTTGGCCTGGGCTGTTCACTTCTATGGTAGGACGGGACTACGTGCCCGTCAAAAATACGATTTTGGCGTTTGCGGGGCATGTAATCCCCGCCTACCATCCGGTTGACGCTCAAAACAAGGAGAAATGAACAGCCCTGATATGTTGGCGTGAAAACAAACCAGGAGACATCATGAAGAGAACACGATTTTCTCTTGTAACCTTGCGCGTGCTGGCGTTCGCCGGACTCGTGCTGTTGTGCAACCGACCGGCTTATGCCGACGAGCTACGAGTTGCGGTAGCGAGTAACTTCTCTGACGCAATCAAAGAGATCGCTCAGGCCTTTGAGAAAAAAACTGACCACCAGATCACGCTGGCTTTCGGATCAACCGGGAAGCACTACGCGCAGATCAAGAACGGAGCACCGTTTCATGCCTTTTTCGCTGCCGATGTCGAACGACCGAAGTTGCTTGAAGAGGAGGGTGTCGCACAGCCGGACAGCCGCTTCACCTATGCTGTCGGCAAGGTGTTGCTGTGGAGTCCGACTGAGGATTTGGTGGATGCCAGAGGTGAGGTGCTGAACAGTGGCCGGTTTCGCTACCTGGCTCTGGCGAACCCGAAACTCGCACCCTACGGAAATGCGGCGGAGCAGGTGCTCCAGGCAAAAGGAGCCTGGGAAACCCTGCAAAACCGGATGGTGCGCGGCGAAAATATCGGCCAGACCTACCAGTTTGTCATAAGCGGTAATGCTGAATTGGGATTCGTCGCCCTCTCGCAGGTCAAGAAACCGGGTGCTACCATCACAGGCTCTTACTGGGCGCCGCCTCAATCGTTCTATGACCCTATCGAGCAACAGGCCGTGTTATTGAAAAATAATGTTGTGGCACGTGATTTTCTGAGTTTCGTCAGGAGCGAACCGGTGCGCAAAATCATTCAAAACTATGGTTACGGGACACCTGAATGATCAATGAACACGATCTGACGGCGCTCGCCACTTCGCTAAAGCTGGCGGCAGTCACCACACTGATTCTGTTGATGATTGGCACGCCCATCGCCTGGTGGCTGGCACGCAGCCGTTGGCGTTTCAAGTTTCTGCTGGAGGCCGTAGTAGCGCTTCCGCTGGTGTTGCCGCCGACCGTGCTCGGCTTCTATCTGCTGGTCGCACTGGGTCCACACGGACCAATTGGCAGACTCATGGAGATGCTGGGTGGCCGCCCGCTGGCTTTTACCTTTACAGGGCTGGTTATCGGGTCGGTATTCTATTCCATGCCCTTCGTCATCCAGCCTCTGCAGGATGCCTTTACCACCGTTGGCCGCAGGCCATTGGAAGTGGCCGCCACCCTGCGGGCCTCGCCCCTGGATCGTTTTTTCACCGTTGCTGTGCCACTGGCCCGTCCCGGCTTTTTGACCGCCGCCGTTCTTGGCTTCGCGCACACCCTGGGGGAATTCGGCGTAGTGCTGATGATTGGCGGGAATATCCCGGGCCAAACGCAAGTGATCTCCATTGCCATCTATGATCATGTGGAAGCGCTGGAATATACCAAGGCGCACTGGATTTCCGGTGGGCTGCTGCTCCTTTCTTTCTCTCTGTTGATGGTAGTCTATGTCGTCAATAAACGTTTCACGGCGATACAATCATGACTATCGAAGCACGTTTCAGGATTGACCGGGGGAATTTCTTGCTGGATGTGGATCTCGCAATCCCCAGGCGCGGTGTCACGGCACTGTTCGGACCTTCCGGCTGCGGCAAGACCACGTTGCTACGGGCCATCGCTGGATTGGAGCGATCGCCGGGCGGTTATCTCAAGGTTGGCGACGCAATATGGCAAGACCCCGGGCAATTCCTGGCACCGCATCGCCGACAACTTGGATATGTTTTTCAGGAACCCAGCCTGTTTGCGCATCTCGATGTTCGGCGCAATATTGAATACGGTCTCAAGCGTCTTGAAGCCCGACAACGAAAGGTGTCGCTCGAACGCGCGGTTGAACTACTGGGTATCGGGCACCTGCTTGAGAGTAGACCTCATCAGTTATCCGGAGGTGAGCAGCAACGCGTTGCCATAGCCCGTGCACTGGCAGTCAGCCCCGCCATGCTGTTGCTCGATGAACCTCTGGCCGCACTCGACACGCAACGCAAACAGGAGATTCTGCCTTATTTGGAATCACTGCACCGTGAGTTAGAGATCCCGGTGCTTTACGTCAGCCATTCCCGCCAGGAAGTCGCACGACTGGCAGATCATATGGTGCTGTTGGCGGAGGGGCGGGTCAAGGCTTCAGGGCGGGTTAATGAACTGTTCTCCCGTCTCGATCTGGCATTGGCTCACGAACCAGATGCGGAGACGGTGATCGACGCCGTGGTCGCTGGACACGATAAGGCCTACGGCCTCACGTACATCGATTTTCCCGGTGGTCGATTCGCCGTAACAGGCAAACCGTTCCCCGTAGCAAGTCAAGTGCGTCTCCAGGTATTGGCCCGGGATGTTAGCCTTACCCTGGAACCACAGAGCAAAACCAGCATCCTCAATATCTTCCCGGCCACAGTGGAGCAACTTGCGGAGGAGGGCGAAGCACAGATCACTGTACGCTTGAATGTGGGCTCCGTCCCCTTGTTATCGCGAATTACCCGCAAATCTACTGATGATCTCGGTCTGAAACCGGGAGTGGCGGTGTACGCTCAGGTGAAGAGTGTCGCTTTGTTGATGTGAGCATTGAGTGACTGTTTGAATTGCGACTGCGGCATATTGATGGAAAACGCGGCACTACACCGTTTTTTCTTTTTCAACTTTTTCATATTGGCTGACAAAATCACGCAGACGGTCCTGAAATTTTTTGAACTTTTTGTAAAGTTCCGGTGGGAAACTCTCGATCACATCAATCATTGCCTGAAATACCAGGGGCCTGAGCTGACTGGCAATTTCAATATTTTCCAGTTCATACCTGGTTTTATTCACTGTTCTGGAAAAATCCACATTTTGTGAAGTTCCTGTATAAATTTTGATGGGATTGGTTCGATATAGCTGAAAATAAGGAACCGGTTGAGCATATTTATCAAAGGGAGCTTTGCCCAACACCAGAAACTGATCTTTGCCTGTTTTCAGATAGATGCCAATCTCGTCCAACTCTTTCATGGACTCCCGACCTGACATCTTGACCGTAATTTTATGGGTCACAAGCCTGGCATAGCCAAGATCCGAATAATAATCGAGGGCCGCTTTGACACAATTGATATAATCGTCATACAGATAGAGTTTCAGACTGGCCTGATCAAAGAAGTTTTTTTGTAGATTCGGGATCTTGGGTTCATAGATGGTGCTTTTGAATTCCCGACCATAGCCATACCAGTCTGCTGACACCGGATCGAGCGTTTTTGCCAGATGTTCCATTTCGTCCAGTTCATTCTTTTGCGGTTTGAGCGCGGATTCCGGCTCATCCGGAAAAATTTTGAATTTCTGAACCAGCCTGGTTAAGGTGTTCATGAATCCCGAAAGTCTGGAACCTTTTTCTTTGACATCATCCATATGCACCTGGACGGTCCTGGCCATGTTGTCTTTTTCAGTTTGATTGTCGCTTTCCAGATCAGCGGTTCTAAGTCCTGTGGCGGGAGGTAGCTGATTGTCCTGGATCTGCCGGGCTTTACGTGCGGATGTGATGCTTTTATGAACGGCGGCGGCCAGCGTGGTCAACTGATTGAATGTCAAGCCCTCCAGCCATTCTTTTTCAGCGGTTCTTGCCTGCTGAAGCAGGGGTTCCTTGACAGATTTATAGTTTTGCGGAGATTTCAACAGGGAATAATGGGTTGATTTCATTTCCAGTTGTGCCGGAAACTGCTGATCCGAGGCATTCAGTTTCTTGAACAGTTCTCTTGCCTGCTGATAGGCATCGACTTTGAAAATAGCATACTGCGGTGTTGTTGACACACCTTTGGTGATATTACGACAGTCCTGTTCATAGAGTGTATCGGTCAGCCACCAGGCGAGATATCGATGTTTCCAGCGAAGGTACAGGAGGATATGCGGATTTCCGAGTAACCAGTAAATCAGTTCCCTGTAACGTTCGGACAGCAGGGCCAGGTTCAGATTTTCACCAAACAAGGGCGATTCAAGAGACATGAGCTGTACCGTATTTCCATAAAGCGTTTTACGGCTCCAGGTCATGGAAGACTGAATGGATCTGGGCAGGAGATTTTTGATTTTTTTAAGTGATTCTTCTGCCTGAGCCACCAGGTTTTCCCTGTTTTTTTGTGCGTCTGCGGGCGCCAGCGAAGTGAAAAGTTCCGTGTTTTCCAGAATACTGCGAGTCACCCGGTATGTACTCAGGGCCTTCGAAGCGTAAATCCTGACAATTTTCTCCTTAACCTTGATATCCCCGGTGAATAACAGCTTCAATTTTGTCAGCATTTCCTCGGGATCGTTGAAAAAAGAGAAGATTTTTTGAATTTCATGAAGCTGATCTTTGGGCAGTTGATCCAGATATTCCTGTAGAAACTCACATAAAATCACCGCCTCCTTGACGCTGTAAAGCCCGAAAACCAGCCCTTCTTCAGTGGTGATGTCAGGCATACCCGCATCGGCCATGCCCTCAGACTCATCAGAAATCTGTGTCATGAAATAATCTTCAAGTTCCCGAAAATAATCATGAGCTTTTGCCATGAAGGGACGATCATCCGCCTCACTCAGGTCCGCTTCAACCTGTTCCAGATTTTCCGTTAAGGGCGAAACGGATTCAGTCTCAAGGTCTTCAGCTTCTTCGAAATAAGTGGTTTCTGTGTCCGCCTGTGTATCTTCTGCTGGCGTTTCATGATCCGCGTCCCAGGAGCCTGACTCAAAGTCATGATCTGATTCCAGCTCATGACCACTTTTATCTGCCGGAGTTCCTTTGACTTGTAGCGAATCATCTTCCGAGAAGGACAGGTCTTCAGCATCTTCAGCACTGTCATGCGTCTGATGAATCCCTGTACTGTTTTCATTGGGTTCATTTTTTTGGGAAATAATAATCACTTCCTCGTCTTTTTTATTGCGGATGTATCGTGTCATGTTCAATACGCTATGGCAAAAATGGCTTCCTGTTTAGAGGGTTCACCCGTCACGATGCATTTGCCTGGAACAGGTTGCTCTGTGAAGGGCAGGCAACGAATTGTGGCTTTTGTTTCCTCTTTTATTTTTTCTTCAATCGCACTGGAACCATTCCAATGCGCGCGGATGAATCCTCCCCGGGAGTCGATGACCTGTTTGAATTCATCGTAACTGCTGACAGTATGGGTGTTTTCCTGCCGGAATGTCATGGCTCGCTGATAAAGATTGTGGTGAATTGCTTCCATCAGTTCCTTGACTTTGTCAGCAATGGCGTCCAGGGGAACGGAAACTTTCTCCCGTTTGTCACGACGGGCAATCATGCCTGCCTGTTTTTCAACATCACGAGGCCCTATTTCGATCCGTAAGGGAACACCTTGCTGGATCCAGTGGAAGAACTTGTCAGCCGGACGTAAATTATCACGGGTGTCCACTTTGACTCTCAGTTTGTCCAGCACTCCATGCAATCGCTGTGCGACAGCATCCGCAAATTCAAGGGTTTTGGCTTTTTCTTCATCATTGGTGAAAATTGGCACAATCACCACCGCAACAGGCGCGATTCTGGGGGGGACGATCAATCCGTCATCATCGCTATGGGTCATGATCAACCCGCCGATCATCCGGGTGGAACAGCCCCAACTGGTGGTCCAGGCATACTGCTGCTGGTTTTCCCGATCCAGATACTGAATATTGAACGCCTTTGCGAAATTTTGTCCCAAATTGTGGGAAGTTGCGCTTTGCAGAGCTTTCCCATCCTGCATCATGGCTTCAATCGTATAGGTTGAAACCGCTCCCGGAAATTTTTCAGATTCTGATTTTTGCCCCTTGATGACAGGAATTGCCAGATATTCTTCCTGAAACTGGCGATAGATTTCCAGCATACGCAACGTTTCCTCCTGTGCTTCCTCAAAGGTTTCGTGCGCAGTGTGTCCTTCCTGCCATAAAAATTCAGAAGTTCGTAGAAACAAGCGGGTACGTTTTTCCCAACGCATCACGTTGCACCATTGATTGATCAGAACTGGCAGGTCCCGGTAACTGCCAACCCATTGGGAATACATGTGGCCGATGACGGTTTCAGAGGTTGGGCGGATCATCAGTGGTTCTTCAAGTTTTTTGCCGCCGCCATGGGTCACGACCGCACACTCCGGACTGAAACCTTCCACATGCTGGGCCTCTTTTTCCATAAAACTTTGAGGAATCAGCAACGGAAAATAAGCATTCACATGGCCTGTTTCCTTAAACATCCGATCAAGTTGTGCCTGCATGGATTCCCAAAGCGCATACCCTGTGGGGCGAATCACCATGCATCCTTTGACCGGGGCATAATCGGCAAGTTGTCCGGCGTTGATCACATCAAGATACCACTGTGAATAATTTTCTTTACGCGGGGTAATGTTTTTGGCCATACGAACACACTCCAAGGGGTTTGAAAAAATAATAAAAGGATTGAATTTCAGGATTTTCCAAGCCAGACACTACTAGTCACATTTTATAGTCTCAAGCTCTTTGTTAGCAGGCAAAAACCCTCAACAGGGTCAGATGCCGTTGATTCTGAGGGAGAAAATAATCTTGATAACGCAAGGAACACTTATTATGGTCAACAGACTTTTATAACGTGAGTTCGGAATAAGGATTATCATGGAATAGACATCCCCCTAACCCCCTTCCAAGGGGGAATTATGAAGCAATCCACCGAGAGAATCCCCCTTTGAGGGAGGCTTGGGGGGGGGCAATGCGGATTTAATTCGCTTTAATTTCTTATCCCGAACTCACGTTTTATAATAAAAAAACCGTGGTTTTCATGAATGTTTGTTTCAACGGATGGAATGAAACATTTTTTTAATTTTTTCAGTCAAATCAAGGAGACCCCCTTGTTTGGTAAAAAACGACCCGAATTTATCAAAGGTGCCACCCCCACCTATGTCGGAAGCGGAATGAAAATTGAGGGCAAGCTGCGTTGCGGTGGTCCGATCCGGATTGATGGTGAAATCCGGGGAACTATTGATTGTGAAAGTGAAATCACGATTGGCCCCTCCGCCTTGATTATCGCCACGGTCCGTGCGGCCAAAGTGGTTGTCAATGGTAAAATTGAAGGCAATTTATTCACATCGGAACATCTCGAGGTTTTGAGTCAAGGCTATATCGTCGGAAATGTGACCACTCCACGCGGTTGTATGGTGGTGCATGAAGGCGCGATCATCGAAGGTCAATGCCTGGTATTTTCATCATCGTCATCCGCGGAGCCGTCAAAAACTCTGCTTGAGGCTCCCGACGACAGCAGAATGCTTGAAGATTTTGTCAATGAAGCCGCCAGAAATGTTTCTCACGCAGGAATGAAAGCTGCTCCCGTTTCCAGGAAATGATATGCGGAGTGTGTTCCTCAACGGACAAAAACATGAGGTTCCTGCACATTTCACTCTGCATCAACTGCTCAAAACGCTCCCTCTTGTGTCTCTCGAACATGGCATTGCCGTCTGTGTGAATGATGAAGTGATTCCCAGAAAAAATTGGTCCGGGTGCCAGTTGCAGGATCAAGACCGGATTGATGTCGTACATGCCACCCAGGGAGGCTGACAACATTGATGAACCCCTCAAAACACATAAAAAAGCGCTGGCAACGACGTCTGTATCGCTATCTGACACATGATGTGTTTGAAGGTCGGAGCGCCTTGCTGGACAGGATCATTTTCCGGTTATTTGGTGTCATCAACGCGATTGGCAAACGCATTTCACCGGAGTTGTTGAAAGATATCATCTATCAGCGCCTTCTCCACTTTTTGCTAAAATCCCAGCCTTATGATGATGTCCCGCTTCAATCCATATCCGGTACCAGTGTGGAAGAAGCCATCTTTCTGGTTTACAAGAAAAAACGTTTCATGGAAGTCGCCCAACCGGGAGATGTGATTCTGGTTCGTGGCAATATGCGTATCAGTCGTGTGATTCAGACACTGACCCATTCGTCTTATAGCCATGCGGCTCTTTATATGGGACAGGGCGAAATCATCGAGGCGGAACCCGAAGGCGTGTTGTTGAGCTCGATTGACAAGTATCTGGCAATGGATGTACGGATTTGCCGACCTGTGTTGTTGAGTGATCAGGGGGTTCAAACCGTGTTGGAACACGCACGGCACATGCTGAAAGAGCAGCCTCAATATGATGTCAAGAACATTGAAAGTCTTCTCTTCAAGTATGTTTATAAAAAATTCAGACCTGATGTGAAAGCCTACATTGGCGGCACCACCCGGTTTGAAAAATATTACATCTGTTCGGGTTTGATTGCCCATGGCTTTCATAAAGCAGGATACCCCATTGTTCCATCGCTAAGATTCCGGAAAAAACGTTCGCATACAATTCCAGAACTTGAAACGCTCAAGGATTATTTCACATGGGTGTCCCACGGACACAAAAATTACAGCCAGATTGTTCCCGCTGATTTTGACAACAGTTCATTTTTCGCAACTGTAAAATTTCTCTGCCAAAACGGGATTCCCCGCAGGCATCACAGAATTTTGATGGGGGTTGAAAATGCCGAAGAAACTTCTGTGGATACTCCGCCTCAACAAAAATCAGAGGAAGGTTCCTCTGGGGACCATGTCCAGGATTCCGCATAACGTCGAATGATACTGGCGTCAATAGAGGCCTCTTGCATGACTCGCCCCAAACACCTGACCTTAGAATATTCCATAATAAATTGTTCTGTCGCTGAATTTTCAGGGCCGTTGAATACCATTCCATAAACAGAAATCCGTCTGTGTTTCAGCAGTTCCAGTGAAAGCAGAGTATGGTTGATACTCCCCAGATAATTTTTGGAAACCAGAACTACCGGGAGGTTTAATTGGGCGATCAGATCAATCATGAGCTTGTCATGATTCAGCGGGACCATCAATCCACCGGCGCCTTCAACAACCAGTGGATGCGATGTCTGGGGCAACCGGATCTGGTCCAACTCAATGTGAACTCCGTCTAATTCTGCCGCCGCATGAGGGGACATTGGCCGAGACAACCGAAAGGCTTCAGGATGAACCCTGAAATGTGGATGAGAAACCCAGCGTGCCATCTGGTGTGAATCTGAATCTTCCAGATTTCCAGCCTGCACGGGTTTCCAATACTCGCCCTCCAGCTTCTGGGCTAGAATTGCTGAAACTACTGATTTGCCGACATCTGTTCCAATTCCAGTGACAAACAATTGTTCAGGAGCCTTTGACATTCGGGCTTTTCCTTTCATGAATGCAAATAGAAAGAACGCATCAACCGGATCATGAATTCGGTGTCATGGCTCCCGCACATTTCCCGGATCGAATGCATGGACAGCATGGCGGCACCGATATCTGCGGTCGGAATTCCCAAATCGCCGGAAACATAAGGGCCAATCGTGCTTCCGCAAGCCAGATCGCCTCGACTTACGAACCGTTGAACAGGGATCTTTTCCTTCCGGGCCAGATTTTCCAGAATAGACTGGGTTGCGCCACTGGTTGCATAATTCCCTTTCACATTCACTTTGATCACCGGCCCCTGATTCATATGAGGAAAATGCTGGGCATCGTGCTTGTCTGAAAAACTGGGATGTACGGCATGCGCCATATCCGCTGAAATCATGAGTGAGTGAGCCATGCTCCGTTCATAATCAGCCAGGGAATCGCTGTGAGTGTGTTGCACAACGCGTGTGAGTACGCTCTTGAGAAAAGACGATCGTGCGCCATGGTCCGTCATACTGCCAATTTCCTCATGATCAAAACAGGCCATAACCGGAATCTGTCTGTGTTTCTCATCCGCACATCCCTGAAGTGCTGTCAGCGCGCAAAAACAGGAAAACAGGTTATCAATTCTGGAACTCACCAGAAATTCCTTGTTTTTGCCGGTCAACGCGCTTTTCTGGACATCATACAGACACAGATCAAAGCCAAGAATATCCTGAGGTGCCACGTGCAGATTTTCCCCCAACCATTCACGCAAAATATCAGCCTGTTTATCATCGTTGGACTGTTTAATGCTGAATACCGGCAGAATTTGGGTTTGTTTGTTGAGGATCAATCCCTTGGTGTTGACCTCCCGATTCAGGTGTATGGCAAGCAACGGAATACGCAACAGGGGTTCATCAAACCGGACCAGATGTTTCTGGAGGGAACTATCCTGATTGGCGGTAAAGACCTGACCTGCCAGTGATAAATCACGATCTGTCCAACTGGCCAGAATCACTCCGCCATATTCTTCCACCCCAAGTTGCCAATATTCCTGTTGGCTGATGTTCGGGTTGGGCTTGATTCTGAGATTGGGACTGTCGGTATGGGCACCGATGATGCGGAATCCTTGTTCTGCCGGCTTATCATTCTGGATCCACGCGATCAATGAACCGCCACCCCGTGATACAAAATATCGTCCGCCTTTTTCGAGTTTCCAGGAATCGGTTTCTTTCAATTCTTCAAAACCTTGGGGTCTGAGACGCTGGACCAGACTTTCTACCGCATGAAATGGGGTTGGAGATTCATCCAGAAAGTTCATCAAAGCCTGCGTTGAAATAACACTTTGAGTATCAGAAGACATTTGTTTCCATGAAGTATGAGTTATCTTTGAGACATCGGGAATGACGGGCTATATCTACCCGCACCATGATTCGAGAGTCAAGTGTCGGAAGCTTTTGAAGGTTCAAGGTCAAAGATTGAAAACGATACGCTCTTCCAGATCATGTCTCTCGGCTATAACAGTGAAGAGGCCAGTTCCTGAAAATCCAGTTTGACCTGATATTGTGCCAGTAATCCTCCAAGCGAAATCAACACCCGGATCATCAGAATAAAACTGTCAGGAATTTCGACCTCCACTTCTTTGAGAATCTGGAGATAAAATTGTAATTGCAACAACCCTTCCTGTGGAACACTGGCATTATGCAGAGCGTCATTCAGGCGTTGCGGATCACTGACATGAAAGCCAGCCTGAGTGAGGATCGTCGCGTAATCCACATACAAATGGAATAACAGTGCCAGCATTATTTTCTGAAAATGACTTGTTTCCTGAGGGGTAAGCCTTCCCAGAGCGCCATAATCAAGAATCGCAATTTGTCCGGTGGGGGTTACGAAAAAATTTCCGGGATGAGGGTCGGCATGAAATATACCCACAGAAAAAATCTGTTGCATAAAACTGCCAACCAGTTCCTTAAGCACCAGCGGAGCGACACCCGGAGTGTTCTTGAGAAAATCGCGCACAGGCATGCCTTCCACAAACTCCATGCCTAAGGTGCGTGTGGTGAGCAATTCAGGAATCAGCAGTGGAAATTTCCAGGTTGTTTTGCGGTAACTTGAGCAGAATTCATTCAAGTTTCGTGCTTCCTGATAATAATCCAGTTCAAGAAGAATACTGCGCGAGAGTTCTTTGATGAACTGTTTGACATCAATTCCTTCCACACGATTGACCAGTTGTGACACCATCTGGAAAAATTTGAGGTCCGCCTTGATCATTGCGGAAACATCAGGGTGCTGGATTTTAAGTGCTATCGGTTGGTTGTTTCGCTTGAGAATGCCTTTGTGGACTTGTGCAATGGACGCCGTTGCCACAGGAGTTCGGTCCAGTTCCAGAAACATCTGTTCCCACTCAGCTCCCAGTTCCTGAACCAGAATTTTTTCCACTTCAATCCATTCTGTCGCAGGAGCCTGGTCCTGTAACGTGCCAAGGTGATCCAGATAAACAAGGGGTAACCAATCGGCTCTGCAACTCAAAAACTGTGCGGCCTTGATCCATGCGCCTTTTTGTCGTTTACACAGGTCGGTCAGTTCGATGGCGTTTTTTTCATGCAACAGAGCCTCTTTCTGAAGTTTTTCCTCTTCGTTGAGTCGAGAGGAATAATACTGAAACAACCTGGTTCGGATGACGATGGACATGATCACCTGAACGGCATCAACATATCGGTCACCAAACTGAACAATGCCTCCCATCTCCAGCCAGACCTGCTTGAAACGTGACTCAACCTGTTCAAAAAGTCTGGAAACATCCAGGTTTTCAGGAAGAATCCCTGAAAGAAACACCATGAGTTGCTGTTCAACCTGAGACATTTGAGTTCCAAGGTCAAAAGGCAATTCACGCAACACTTTTTGAAGTTTAGGGTCAGAAATGACTTCTTCCAGCCATTGTCCTGTATGCTGTCCAATCTCTTCCAAAAATCGTTTGGAACTCCGAAACAACTTGTCTAACGGCATAATAAGTTTCTCAGATAAAGTTTCATAAAATCGATAACAGTGCTTATTTTAACACAATAATCACTTGCACTTTTTACCCCTATTTTTTAGTGTGCGTCACTAATTTTATTACATGGAACCTACCCAAAATATGGACTCTTCTTATGTTACCCATCATCAATAAAATATGCATTGTCGGCTTGGGGTATGTTGGTCTTCCTCTGGCAGTGGAATTCGCAAAAAAATTTAAAGTCGTTGGCTTTGACAAAAAACAACACCGTATTGAAGAACTGCAAAACGGCATTGATCGTACCCGCGAAGTAGACACTGAAGAACTGAAATCTGTCTCTATTGAATTTACAGCAGATCCAGCCCAAATCGGTCAATGTGAGTTTATTATTGTCGCGGTACCGACACCCGTTACCGACAGCAAAATCCCAGACCTCACACCACTGATCAGTGCCTCAAAAACGATTGGCCAGAACATGTCACGGGGAAGTATTATTGTCTATGAATCAACCGTGTATCCCGGGGCTACCGAAGAAGATTGTGTTCCGGTTTTGGAAAATGCGTCCGGCCTGAAATGCGGAGTTGATTTCAAGGTAGGTTATTCTCCGGAACGAGTCAATCCGGGAGATAGACAACACCGAATCACACAAATCACCAAGGTTGTTTCCGGAATGGATGCCGCTTCCTTGAAAGTTGTTTCCTCCGTTTATGGAAGTATTATCACCGCAGGTATTTTTGAAGCCGCATCTATCAAGGTCGCTGAAGCCGCAAAAGTGATTGAAAATACTCAGCGTGATCTGAATATTGCTTTGATGAATGAACTCGCGCTTATTTTTGATAAAATGGGAATTCGTACCGCCGATGTGCTTGCGGCGGCTGGTACCAAATGGAATTTTCTTAAATTTTCCCCTGGCCTTGTGGGCGGACACTGTATTGGCGTGGACCCCTATTACCTGACGCACAAAGCACTGTCACTGGGCTATCATCCTGCCATGATCCTTGCCGGTCGTGGAATCAATGACAATATGGGCAGGGAAATTGTTACCAAAGTCATTCGTTTGCTCGTTCATGCGCATAAACGCCTGACATCTTCCAAAATTCTGATTCTGGGATTTTCCTTCAAAGAAAACATTCCCGACACACGCAATACCAAAGTGATTGATCTGGTTCATGAATTCAAGGACTGGGGTTGCCAGGTCGATGTCTATGATCCGGTTGCTGATCAGGAAGAAGCTCACGAAGAATATGAAATTGAATTTATTTCGACACCCCGGGCAGGCTCATATGATGCTGTTGTTATGGCTGTGATGCATCAGTGTTTCATCGCTGAAGGACCTCAATATATCATGCAATGGCTGAAATCTGATGAAGAGGGTGTATTTGTAGACATCAAATCCTGCTTTCACCAAAATGATTTTCCTGAAACGGTCAAATACTGGTGTTTATAGTGTCTGACCTCCTTTGTTCACTTCATTTCAATGAATCCTATGCTGATTGTAATCCCCAAAGAAATCGCTGACGGAGAAAACAGGGTAGCGGTCATTCCGCAAACGCTTGCGGCCCTGAAAAAAGCAAAACTGGATATTGTCGTCCAGAGCGGTGCTGGCGCAAGAGCTTTCATTTCTGATGAGGCTTATGCCAATGCAGGTGCCGTGATTGAAACCGATGTCCGGGCCATGTTTGCCAAAGCGGATGTAGTCCTGAAAATTCAGCCGCCAATGCAAAATAACGACGTGAACTGCCACGAAGTGGATATGCTCAAAGAGGGCAGTATCCTTATCTCTCTGCTGGATGCCTATTCCCAACTGGATGTCCTGAAAAAAATGGCTGAACGCAATATCACCACTTTCGGGTTGGAGTTTGTTCCCAGAACCACACGTGCGCAGAGCATGGACGTTCTGAGTTCAATGGCGGCAATCGCCGGCTATAGTGCAGTGCTGGAAAGTGCGGCTCTGCTACCAAAATATTTCCCGATGCTGATGACTGCCGCAGGAACCATCACACCAGCCAAAGTTTTTGTTATCGGGGCCGGCGTTGCCGGTTTGATGGCTATTTCCACAGCCAAGCGTCTGGGTGCGGTGGTGGAAGCCTATGACACTCGTCCTGTCGTTAAAGAACAGGTGGAAAGTCTGGGCGCCAAATTTGTTGAATTTGATCTTGGCACTCAGGATGCGCAGGACAAAGGCGGCTATGCCAAAGCGCAGTCAGAGGACTTTTATCGGAAACAACAGGAACAGATGGCCGCCAAAGTGGCGACTGTGGATGTTGTGATCACCACTGCCGCGATTCCCGGGAAACCATCGCCCCGTCTGATCACAGATGCGATGATTCAACAAATGCATACCGGTTCCGTCATTGTGGATCTGGCCGCTGAACGAGGGGGTAACGCCGAAGGCACCGTATGCGGACAAATTGTGGAAAAACATGGGGTGAAACTGGTGGGATATATAGATTATCCTTCCAGAAAATCGGTGCATGCTTCCCAGTTGTTTTCCAAAAACATCAGCACATTCTTGCTGAATATGGTCAAAGATGGTGCGCTGAATCTGAATATGGAAGACGAAATCATTAAAGGAGCACTTGTTGTGCATGAAAAACAGATTGTGCATCCGGCGTTAAAGCCTTTATTGGAACAACCACAATAACAGAGGAGAGGTTTGCATGGAGATATTCATTACATCATTAACCGTTTTTGTGCTGGCATTGTTTGTCGGTTACGAAGTGATCACCAAGGTGCCGCCGACGTTGCATACGCCGTTGATGAGCGGTTCCAACGCGATTTCAGGAATCACTATCATTGGTGCGATTTTGCTGGCTGGCGGCAGTGAACACAGTACCTGGTTTTCATCGTTTCTGGGCTTTCTGGCCATTGTTTTCGCCATGATCAATATCGTTGGCGGATTTTTAGTGACTGACCGTATGCTGCAAATGTTTAAACGTAAAAAGAAAGGGTGATCATGGCACTAATCATTAACATTGCTTATCTGGTCTCTGCGGTTCTGTTTATCACTGGACTCAAGGGACTTAGTTCTCCGAAAACCGCTCCACTTGGAAACAAGCAAGGGGCTGTCGGCATGCTGATCGCAGTGCTTGCGACACTGCTGGATCGTAACGTATTGAGTTATGGATGGATTATTTTGGGAATCATCATTGGTTCCGGTATTGGTGTCTGGCTGGCAAAAAAAGTACAGATGACACAAATGCCACAAATGGTGGCTCTGCTCAATGGACTTGGGGGTGGTGCATCCCTGTTGGTGGCCGCGGCCGCCTATCTGGAAGAAGTCAGTATGGTGGCGGCTGGTTCCGCGGAACCTGGAATCGATTGGTCTGTCGCGCTGGTTCTCAGCGGTTTGATTGGTGCGGTGACACTATCCGGAAGTCTTGTGGCTTATGCCAAACTCGAAGGCCACATGGAAAACGCGTTCAAGATCCCCAATGAGAAAAATGTTCGTTTTGGCTCTGTAGGGTTATTGGCTCTGTTTTCCTTGGTGATATTGTTTGATCCAGCCAACAGCGGCTTCAGCTTGCTGATGGTTTTTGTCATCTCACTGGGACTTGGTGTTTTGCTGGTGATGGGGATCGGTGGGGCCGATATGCCGGTTGTGATTGCCCTGTTGAACTCTTATTCAGGTCTGGCCGCCGCCGCCACAGGTTTTATTCTGAACAACAATGGACTGATCATCAGTGGTTCGCTGGTAGGTGCCTCAGGACTGATTCTGAGTAGCATCATGTGTAAAGCCATGAACCGGTCACTGGTCAACGTCCTGTTTGGGGGCGCGATCGTCAGCGATGACGCCAAAGCGGCCCTGCCAGGTAAAGAATTTTATGAAGGCAAAGTCAAAAGCACTGGACCTGATGAAGTTGCCATGTTGCTGGATGGTGCTCAGAAAGTTGTGTTTGTTCCTGGGTATGGTCTTGCTGTTGCTCAGGCACAGCATGTCACTCGTGAACTGGCAGACATGCTGATCAAAAAAGGCATTGATGTCAAATACGCGATTCATCCAGTTGCGGGAAGAATGCCCGGACACATGAACGTCCTGTTGGCTGAAGCAGAAGTTCCCTACGAACAACTGGTGGAAATGGATGCCATTAATCCTGAATTTGCCCAGACAGATGTGGCCATTATTCTTGGCGCCAATGATGTCACCAATCCTGCGGCCCGTGATGATAAAAGCAGTCCTATTTTTGGAATGCCGATTCTGGAAGTTGATAAATCCAGAACTGTTGTGGTGGTTAAACGTAGCCTGAGTCCAGGTTTTGCGGGAATTCCCAATCAGTTGTTTATCAACGAAAACTCATTGATGATGTTCAGTGATGCCAAAGAAGCATTGCAGGGAATTATCAATTCAATGAAAGAATTGTAAAAAGCCCCATAGTTTTGGTTCCCAATGTTTTTCTATTGGGAACCGTCTTCTCCGCATTGTCTTTCCCTCACCACACGTTTAAGAAAATCGTCTGAAGTCTCATTCCCCTGTGAAATGTTCAACATGACCCACCTCCGGTAAGTGCGAAGCAGAGCTTCGCCTGAGGGATAACGTGCCCCACTGGCGTAGGGCACGAGCAAAAGAAAATCGTCTGAAGTCTCATTCCCCTGTGAGTTAGTCTGACATTTTCCAGGCACGATAAGTCTGGATCTGCCAGATACGTTGTTTGTACAATTGGACAAACCCTTCCGCATACATTTGGTCGCCTATAGCCAGATGCGCAGAACCCTGCATTTCCCGCTGATGCTCAAACCAGACAACTGAGATTTCATTGTCTCCGGAAGACTCAAACACATACAATTGGACACCTTTATTGAAATTTCTGATTTTTTTAATCTGGCCTTCCATGCGGACAAACCTCCCTTCAAAACGCTTTGGCGCGAACTCACCGGCTTGGAGCAATTCTGGAATAAACAAGGGGTTCTGAGTGGAAAAAATCGTTTTTCCTTCACTCTGAAGTCGTTTCAAATATCTTTGCCGGGAAGCCGAAGTACTCCAGATTCCCCGATGACGATTGAACGCAAGCGCTTCCGCCCGGGCATAATCATTAAAGTTATGAGGAAAACCAAAACGCGTGTCGAAATAACTGTGACCTTCACGGATCAACAACAGATTTCCGTTCTGTTGTCTGACTTCCAGAATCGCCAGTAACCGCTGATGTTTGTCGTATTTGTTTTGAGGATTGATCCAGAGGGCAAGAGGTTTCTTGTTCAACAGGGAATCAAGAAATACTTTGGCGGGAAGACCAAATTTCAGGTCCTGACCTTTGTGCGATTCTGAAAGTTCAGGTGTATCTACAAACAGTAACCGGATACTTTCATGTTTGGGCGCATATTGACCATTGGCATTCAGATCCGCTTTGAAGGTATCGCCATCGACCACAGTTTTCATGGTATCCGGAATGGGGAAACGGATCCAATGGTCAGGAATTCCTTCCAGAGCATAGACTGAAACCACAAATGACAACAGAAGTATCACCAGCAGAATTCGTTGGGCACAATTCACACTGTCACCGTTTTTTCCGGTCAATACTTTTCAGCATCTCCCTGGAAAGCTGCATGGTTTTAGCAGTGATATCCACACCACCAATCAACCGTGCCAGTTCTTCAATTTTTTCATTGGCTGAAAGTTCACGAATCGAGGTGAATGTTTTACCATCAATCACATCCTTATTGACAACCAGATGATGGTCTGACCATGCGGCGACCTGTGGCAGATGAGTGATGCACAGTGCCTGTCTGTCTTTTCCGAGAGACCGGAGTTTTTGTCCGACTATTTCCGCGATGCGACCACTGATTCCTGTATCTACTTCATCAAAAATCATGGTTTCTACGGTATCTACAGCCGTCAGGACTGTTTTCAGGGCCAGCATGATTCTGGAGAGTTCGCCCCCGGACGCAACCTTGACCAGACTTTTCAATTCCTGGCCGGGGTTGACGGATAGCAGAAATTCAACATTATCCACCCCTTTGGATGAATATCTGCAAGTGCCTTCTGCGACATGGATGTTCATGTTGATGTTCGTTTGAAACAGTGCTTTTTCCATCCCCAGTTGATGAATTTCCTGAATAATCTGTTCATCCAGAAGCTTTGCCGCGGCTTTTCGTTTTGCGGACAGTTCCATGGATTTCTGATGGAGTTGTTTTTGTGTCTGTTCCAGTTTCTGTGTCAATTTCTGAAGGTCAAAATCCAGATTCTGAAGTTCCTCCAGTTCGGCCTGCGATGTTTGCTTGAGCAGCAACAATTCTTCGATGGATTCTACTTTATACTTTCTTTTCAATCGCTGGAGATCATTCAGACGTTCATTGATCCAGTCCAGTCGTTTAGGGTCGGCTTCCATGCGGGATGAATAGTGCGTAGCGTAAAGATAGATTTCCTTGAGCAGTGACTGGGTGTTTTCAATAGATTCCTGAATTTCCAGGCAACCTGAATCCAGCGTTGCGGCTTCCTGAAACAATTTGGAGATAGATCCTATGGTGTCAATCATGGCACCCTCCGACTCATAAAGCTGTCCCTGGACTTGTGCGAATATTTCTGTAAGCCGTTCAACATGAGATAATCTTCCGGCTTCCTGGTTCAATTCCTCTTCTTCCTCGACTCTCAGATTGGCGCTGGTCAATTCTTCCTGCAGAAAACCCAATTCTTCGATACGGGCGTTACGGGACGAAAGTTGCTGATTCAGACGATTTTTTTCCTCCAGGATCTGTTCATATCGGTCAAACAGTGTGCGTACTTCTTCCCGGTCCTGAAGCAATTGCCCGGCACCATCCAGAAAATCAATGTGAGAAGAGGCCTGCAACAAGGATTGATTGTCATGTTGACCATGAATGTTAACCAGCAAACGACCGATCATGGCCAGTCGTGCCTGAGTCAGATTCACATCATTGACCAGAATTTTCTGACGTCCATCTCTGGGAAGTATCCGTCGAATGATCACTTCCTCATCTGCTGGAATGCCTGATTCTTCCAACAGACTTTTAATGGCTTCGGAGTGCCCTGTGTTAAACACGGCTTCAAGAGAAGCCTGATCGGCACCAGTTCTGATCAGTGAATTATCAGCGCGCTGACCGAGAATCAACTGAAGCGCGTCAATCATGATGGATTTTCCGGCACCTGTTTCGCCGGTCAGAATGGAAAATCCCTGCTTAAAATCGAGTTCGACTTTTTCAATAGTGGCCAGATTGGAAATTTTTAAATGCGATAACATAATGAATTCAGTTGAATGAGGAGTGAGATATCCGTGGGTAAAACTATTTCAAATGAAACGCATGAACAACATACATAACCGCATCGAACCTTCAATGAAATTGTTAGAAAGTGTTTTAAAAGTTTCCAAACGAATTAATTTACTAAATTATGGAGAAAACGATGGGTAAACCATAGCAACGCTTGCCTCAGGAAAACTTATGGGTGAGTACGTCTAACCGGTTGGACCGGGGTAACATCCACAGATAATTGTCTTGGAAATCCCCTGTGTCTGTGAGAGGTTTCACCAATTTTTTCATAGGCTTGATTTCTAAAATCAACGAAAAATGAAACATCCGGGATGCTTCTGCATGAATACCATCAATTCGACGCTTGGCAATTATTATAAACTGCTCCGTCCTCATCAATATGTTAAAAATACTTTTGTTCTGCTTCCCATCTTTTTCGCTCAACATTTAACAGATATTCCCGCGCTTATTCAAACATTCGGGGCCTTTGTCTGCTTTTGCCTGGTCGCCAGTTCCATTTATATCATCAACGATTATCGGGACATGAAAGAGGACCGGCAGCATCCCACCAAGAAAATGCGACCATTGGCCGCGGGATTGATTCCATCTCATCAAGCCTTGTTGCTATCATTTTTTCTAATGTCCACTGGCTTCTATGGTGCCTGGATGATAAGACCCGAAGTGATGGGCGTGCTTTCAGGATATTGGCTTCTGAATCTCGTCTATAGCCTTGGCCTTAAGCGTATCGCACTGCTGGATATCATGATCATTGCCACAGGTTTTGTGCTGAGGGTTTTTGCTGGAGGATTCGCGGCTCAGGTCAAAATCAGCATGTGGATCATTCTGCTGACGTTTCTTCTGGCCCTGTTCCTGGCTGTAGCCAAACGCCGTGAGGATGTGTTACTGCTTGCGTCAGGAATACAAAAAACACGGAAATCCATTGACGGATACAATCTGGAATTCATCAATGCCACCATGGTATTGATGAGCGCTGTGATTGTGGTGGCCTATATTTTTTATACAATTTCACTGGAAATCCGTCAGAATTTTCATAGCGATTATCTCTATCTGACCGTAGTGTTTGTGTTGTTGGGGATTTTGCGATACATGCAGATCACCTTTGTAGAAAATAAAAGTGGTGATCCCACAAGAATTTTGCTGAATGACAGGTTTCTTCAGGGAACTCTCATAGCTTGGCTGGGCAGTTTCATGTTTCTGATTTATTAACCCACGTTAGTTCGTAGTTCCGCCTTCAGGTAGTCTTTCAGCGTTCTTTAGCGCCTGAAGACAGAACATTGTTGAGAACGGAACTGATGTCACTCACGGGTATTGGGCGATAGCCTGGTATGATGTTTATGGAATAAAATCAGGGCTGTTCACTTCTCTGGGAGGACGGAACTACGTGCCCGTCAAAAATACGATTTTGGGCGTTTGCGGGGCATGTAATCCCCGCCTACCATCCGGTTGACGCTCAAAATAAGGAGAAATGAACAACCCTGGGAATAAAGTGATATGATATGAAAGTACCAAATGCTGATCATGCGATAGCGGATATCAGGAAACTTCAGGAATACAGTCTCAACACACAACACAAGACAGGCAGGAATAAAGCATGGGTATTTGCATCCGCATTAGGAATAACGATAGATGATGCCGAAGCATTACGCGAAATCCTGCTCAGAATCGTCCGGGAATATGATGCGGAGGCTGGATTGAAAGATAGTTATGGAGAACGGTATCAAGTAGATTTTCCCTTAGAATGGCGAGGAAGGCGAGCAATGGTTCGCAGTGCGTGGATCATTGAACCTGAAGTGTCATATCCAAGATTAACCAGTTGTTATGTGCTGGAAAAATAATGAGGTCTGATGATGAATGAAACTGTAAAATTATTTGATGTGGTTGCATTGACAGTTGATTTGCCCGAACACAATTTGAAGCGGGGATATGTAGGAACCGTAGTAGAGAATCTTGCTAATGGTTCTGCTTTTGAGGTGGAATTTAGTGATAGTCAGGGGCGTTCATACGTTTCGCTTGGTTTAACGGGGGAACAACTCCTGGTATTGCACTATGATCCTTTTCTGGAAAACCAGGCAATCCCGGCATAAAACAACGCTGAACCAGTAATCAGCCCAAACTGGTACCACCCCGGACGGCCAATCTGTGTTTCTTTCAAAAGTTTATAGTAAGTTCATGCACCGCCCCACAGTATGCAGGGAGAGGCCTCTGTGAACCCTAATGCCAATTTTTTGTTGCTGTAAATTTTCTGGTGACGGTAACCGATTCAAGCCATCGCGCGGTGTCATTCCGTGCTTGACACGGAATCCATCGGCGCACTCCTGGATCCCCGTTTTCACGGGGATGACATCGTGGCGGATCACAGGATTTCATCACCAAATTATTTACAGCAGGAATTTTTTGACGAGGAAACCATGATGGCTCCCAAATTTTTCGTGACAGGGCTACAGTTGTCTGCGGAGTTGGCACTTTCACCACTTCACGCGTCGGAAAGCCTGATTGACCGTGTAGCGTTTTGTTGAAATAAAATCATTGTTGAGAACGGAACCTGTAGAGACACGATTAATCGCGTTTCTACGATAAACGAAAAAGGTGGATTGATGAAAATCGCGAATTGGGGAAATTATCCGGTAGTGAATGCCGTGAGTCGAGGTTTTGAAACCTCTGCGGCTCTCAAACAGATTCTTTCGGAATGGAGTCAGACCATTCCTCGTGGGATGGGACGCAGTTATGGCGATGCCTCGCTGGGGGAGCATGTTGTTTCCACGCTGAAACACAATCATATCCTTGAGTTTGACTCAAAACAGGGGATTGTGACTTGTGAAGCTGGTGTGACCCTGGCTGAACTTCTGGAAATTTTTGTGCCTCGAGGATTTTTTCCCGGAGTGACCCCGGGAACCCGTTTCATTACTATCGGTGGCGGAATCGCCGCGGATGTGCATGGAAAAAATCATCATAAGGAAGGTTCCTTTTCCTCGTTCGTGGAATCCTTCGACCTCATGACAGGGGATGGTCGCAGTCTGACATGCTCCCGAAAAAAGAATTCCGAACTCTTCTGGGCAACCTTCGGCGCAATGGGACTCACGGGCATCGTGATGACAGTGACGATGAGGCTGAAGCCGATCCAAACCGCATACATTCGTCAGGAAACCCATAAAGCCGGGAATCTGGATGAAATCATGGCTCTGTTTGAAGACTCAGAAGACTGGACTTATACCGTTGCCTGGATTGATTGTCTGGCTCAGGGGAATGCTCTCGGGCGCAGCGTTCTCATGCGGGGAGAATCTGCGACCCTTGAGGATATGGCTCGTTGTGGTCTGTCAAGTCAAACCCCTCTGCTTATAAAATCAGGAATCAAGCTGGATGTTCCTGTGAATTTTCCGGGATGGGTGCTGAATTCCCACACGGTGAAAGCGTTTAACGAATTGTATTACTGGAAATATCCGGACCAGGCGCATGAATCCGTGATTCCGTATGATCCGTTTTTTTATCCGCTGGACAGTATTTATCACTGGAATCGAATTTATGGAAAAAACGGATTTCTGCAATATCAGTTTGTGATTCCCAAAGAAGTGAGCCGTGAAGGGTTGACACGCATTCTGAAGGAGATTTCAGTGCAAGGACAGGCATCTTTTCTGGCCGTCTTGAAATTATTTGGCAAACAAAATCCTGCACCGCTTTCATTTCCAATGGAAGGTTACACGCTGGCACTGGATTTTGCGGTCAAACCGGGCATTTTTGAATTTTTGGATCGACTGGACCAGATCGTTCTGGACTATGGTGGACGCCTGTATCTGGCAAAGGACGCACGGATGAAACCTGATTTTTTTCACCAGACTTATGCGGATAACGAACAGGCCAAACAAATGATTCAAAAATATGGAAAACAAAAATTCGCGTCCATGCTTTCCCAACGATTAGGAGTGACTTCATGAAACAGGTATTGATATTAGGCGCGACCTCTGACATTGCCAAGGCACTGGCCCATGAATATGGCCGTGAAGGTTATGGTTTGATGCTGGCGGCCCGTGAGGCGAAAAAAAGACTGTCGATCACTTGCCATGATCTGGAAATTCGTTATGGTGTCACAGCTAAAGCCATTGAGTTTGACGCGGTTGATTTTGCGAATCATGAGGCGTTTTACCGGAATTTAACGGAGGTGCCGGCCATTGTGGTGTGCGTGTTTGGTTATCTGGGCGATCAAAGTCTTGCTATTCGAGATTTTGAAGAGTCCCGAAAAATTCTGGAAACCAATTATCTGGGGGCTGTTTCCATACTAAACGTGATTGCCAATGATTTTGAATCCAGAAAAGACGGCAGTATCATTGGCATCAGTTCTGTGGCAGGAGATCGGGGTCGGCAATCCAATTATCTTTATGGAAGCGCCAAAGCCGGATTCAGTGCCTATCTGTCCGGTTTAAGAAACAGGTTGTATGGCTCTCAGGTGCATGTGATGACCGTCAAACCGGGTTTTATTTTCACCAAAATGACAGAAAACATGAACCTTCCTCCGGCACTTACAGCACAACCGGATCAAGTGGCCAAAGACATTGTACGAGCCGGACGATCTCAGCGGGATGTGTTGTACACCCGCTGGTTCTGGCGTTACATCATGCTGATCATCTGCCTGATTCCGGAATCCATCTTTAAACGGCTCAAACTGTAAAATCAGGTCCAACCTTCTTCCATCACATCAGTCAGGACTCACTTTGATTAAATGGGATTTAACGCATCTCACGCATCTCAACGATTCAGAAAAAACTCGATTGCAGCAAGAGTTTGAAGCTTTGTTGCGCCAGGCCAGAGATTTGTTTGATACAGGCCAGATTCTTCTCGAAAATAGTCATTTTCATAGATCCCTTCCGTTTATTCAACAGTCGATCGAATGTACTCTTCGAGGTTGCGGCATTCTTCTGGGACAGTCTTCCCCTGACTTTGACCAACAGACGATGGGATCAAGAGTTATCTCTTCAGGGGTGATGACCGTCAAAGGGTGGAATGCGGTGCAATCGTTAGGAAAACTCACAGATACCGATAGCAACCGCATCTCATTTTTGAAGTGGGTTGATCAATATGCGAGAGTGATTGCCGAGTGGGAAAATCAGGTTGAACAGTGGCACAAAACTTCTAAAGCCACAGAAGTTCAGCGTCATTCAACGACGGTGCGATTCAAACGGAAATTATTAGTTTTGACAGGGATGGTTCCAGCAATTCTTTTGTTTTCCTGTGTTGTGATCTGGCTTTGCTGGTATTACGCGCCATCCAGATCTTACATGGAAACAACACGTATTGTCTGGGGGAACACCCATGTTTATAGTCCTTCGCAATCTATTGAAATTGTCGCAAATGGAAAGATTCAGGAAATTTATTTTAAAAGAATGAAGAACGACTCCATACAACAGTTTCAGCTTTACCCGGCCTCCCGAAAAGTGAGCTATATTTTGATTTCAGCTATTTCAACAACTTCAGAAAACGCAGATCAAACACAAAGCAATTCGTTAACCCTAAATCCTGAACAGTGGGTCTGTCAACATTGTAAAATTTCGCACCATCAAGAGGGCCTGATGGTGACTCCGGAAGATAACGAGTTTTCAATGCTGAGTCCGGTGCTTGAACAGGCCGCTTTAAACGGTATCAGCGTCAAAATGTTGATTGTGGATCGTCTTCCTTTTGTGGATTGGTTGCAAAAAGGAAATTACCAGGAAAGCTTGCTATGATCATTCTTTGGGGTCTCACCTATCTGTTGTCTGCCTGTTATTTATCCCGGAAAATATTTGGTGGCGCCTATTTTTCTATCGGGTTGCCTTTTGCTGTGATGATTGTGGGTTTCGTGGTTCTTCACAAACTCGGAGTCTCCATTTCACACATCACACAAGGACACTTCATTGGATTTGTCACACTGTCTGGTTTTCTTTTCTGGTGGGGGTATCGTGAAATAAATTTCCTGAAAATCGCCCGACAGCACATCCCGTTTATTGTGCTGTTGCTGGCAATATTTCTGTATCAATATCTGTATCAGGGAGCGTATCTGGAACTTCCAGCAGATGTTTATGGTGTTCATTTATACCGGATTGGAGATTTACTGAATGAAGGAAGATTTGTTGATTTTAGCAAAAGTCTTTCCGCCAACACCATGTTTTATCCTTACTTGATTCATGCGACATTGATCCGCTATGCGCCTTATGAATTGATGACCGCATTGAATGAAACATCCGCGGTATTCACCATGCTACTCATCATCTCCGTTTATGCCATGGTGTTTTTCTTTACCCGCCATTCTATTATCAGCACATTGGCTGTAGTGATTTCATGCCTGACCTGGGGCGTCGATATTTATTCATTTTATCGCTATTACACGTTTGCCCCTGCTTTTTTTTGCATGACGTTGGTATTTGACGGATTGGTGCTGTCCTGGCTCTATTTCCAAAAATTGCCCATAAATTGGTGGTCGGCATTGATTCGTTTTGGCAGTATTTTGTTCCTGTTTCTGATAGCTTCTTTTTTCTCCCATAAGCAGGAAGCTCTGTTTCTAGGGATTTTGTTTTGTTTTGCCACGCTGTTTTTTTGTTTATCTCGATACAGGGATAAGACACTGACATGGTGGACGGGCATTCATGGCGGAATGGTTTTACTGACCATCACCATCATGGCGGTGTTAGCCCCCAGACATGTTCCTGATGTGAACAACTCTATTTTTTATGACTGGGGTCAATGGTTTGGAGTCCGTTGGGTGAGTGCCAACCTGCTGAATCAGGCTGATTTGAATATTGTATCAGTTTCCATGTGGTTTCTGGTTCTTTATAGTCTGGTGAGTTTGTGTTTGCTTAGAGGGCTCCCACAAAAAAGATACTTATATTTTTATTGGTTTTCCTGGATACCATTACTGCTGATTGCCGTTCCTCCAACCGCAACATTATTTGCAACATTGCTGGATGACCGTGTTTTCAATCGGTTGTTTTATATGTCGACACTTTATGGCTCATCCGCAGTATTGATGGTCCATGGTTATAAAATATTGTGTCCACTCAAATCATCATCCATCAAACAGATAGCAGTGGGCCTTTTCCTGTTGATGCCCATTTTTTACTATTCCATGAAAATTTCCATGAATGGCAAAGGAACCCACTTTTTCAAAAGAATGGAACCAGCTCACAATCATGTCCAATGGCAGCCCGTGTATGATTTCTTAAAAGCCCAACCTAAACACGCACATATGATTTTGACCGATGGCATCACAGAATATCCGTTACTCATTACGTCTGGGTTCTATTCCAATGATTGTAATGGTAGTATCGGGAGATGTTATTTTCCAGACCCGAAATGGAGATCTGTTGCTATTCCTAATCAACTTGCTCACCAATACGATTATATCGTGATCAATCGTGGAAAGGATTTTCAGTCATCAGGTTTTGAGAAACATTGGGATTCCAAATTATTTGTTTCGCATGTCAGGAATACCTCCCAGTATTATCCTCCCAACACTGAACAGGAACTGACCTTGCTGGAAACTCAAGGCTCGACAAAAAAAATCTTTCAATGGAATAATATTCAGGTATACCGTGTGCTATCTCATGAATGAGAGAAAAATCGAATTCATTTATTTTTGATAATCAACCAATTCCATAAATTCAGGTCAGAATAAAGGCTTTGGTTCTATATATTCCAGAAAAATAATTTGGTCAGAGAGAGGCAAGATGCCCTCCAAATGCGGACTGGGACGCCCGCGCTCCCAGAAAATAGTTATCTGGAACACTATAGATTCCCCTAAACCCGTTTAAAATATCAAATATGACGAATCACGAAATAAATCAGGAATCCAAAACTTCTCCACTCGCGCCCAAAGAAGTCCCTTTATGGGTGTATCCCGCAAAAGAAAATAATATCGAACCCATCAATCTTTATCGCTTATGGCTGATTTTATGGAACTTCAAACGAGTGATTATCGGATTCATGGTCTTGGGGACCGTTTTGGCAAGCAGTTATGTGCTCTATATATACATTCCCTTTTTGTTGCGAGAGCCACCACCAGAAAGCCCACCATCTCTAACTTTGCAAAGTGGTATGCCCCTGCAGGAAGCACAACCTTTATTACCAACAACCTACACAACCACCTTAAAAATCATACCTTTATTCCAAAAAGATAAAATGATTCAGGTGTTGCTGTCTCGTTTTGGTGAAATAGATTTGATCAAAGAATTTAAATCATATGACTTTTGGAAGTATTTACTGGAAACAACAGAGATTTCTAAAATTAAAGAGTTTTCTGAACTCCTTCCCATTATTAATCATGAAAATCAGACTAAACGTAGACAAATGATTGTATCTCTTTTGGAAAAAAGTGTAAAAGTAGAAAAGGAAGATCATAAAACTGAAGATCAAGCATATAATCAGGTAAAAGAAGCCGTAGCATCGCTGGATGAAGAGACGTTCAACTATATGGAAACAGTGTTTTTTCAAAGTCAAACAGCACTCTTTCCCCTGAATATTTCAACTGTAGGTGCACAAATCTTGGTAATAACGAAGCCTTATCCATCTCTGGAACATGCATTGAACATTGTTCATAGTTTTGATAATGCGTTGAAAGGTTATTTTAGACAACTTTTTGATATTATGAGGCAAAAATATGAAGTTGAAATCAGTCAGAGTTTGAAAGAATCAGAAATTAGTTTTCGTACAAAACTTGAAAAAAGTACACAATTGCTGAGCCAGCATGGAGTATTCAATGTCTTTGATTCCAGAGCGCTTCTTACAGTATCTCCGATGACGCTTACCGAGAAAGTTTTTCAGCAAACATTGATTGGAAAAAACAATGAACTCTCTAAAAAAATCAAACCCTTTAATGCAAATGATTTGCCTAATTTGTATTTTGATCTTGTACAACAAAATTCAGAATTTGAACGATTTAAAAACAATTATCTGAATGAAATCAAGAATCATGGTGAATTCCTTAATGAGTTTAAAAATCCGATATCCAAAGACAGGTTATTTGAGACTCATCTGGATATAGCCATACAGGAACCATTAGCAACAAAATCATTGAATCTTACGCCACCGATAACGTTGCCCCAGGCAGTCAAAACTATTGTAAAAGGATTGATTGTCGCGATAGTTCTAGGATGCGGTTTGGCTTTTTTTCTCGAGTTTATGCAATCAGAAAAAAAGAAATGGCTACAAAATCAAAAAAATGCCTCATGAAAATATGTTTTCATGGTATCTGCTATCCATTTTTCATTTTTATTGACGTATAGATTATTAATATCATGACAAAAATCCCCTCCATTTCTGTTGTTTGTCCTACCTTCAATTCTGAAGCCTATATTGAAAACACGCTTGAATCCATTTTGAAACAACATTTACCTCCATATGAGGTTATTGTTTCAGATGATGGTTCTTCAGACGAAACCATTCAGAAGTTGAAACATATCCAGCAGAAATTTGAACAAAAAAGTATTTGTTTTAAAATTATAGAAAACGCTCATCGCGGAGCCGGCGCAACACGTAATTCCGGTGTTTTTGCTGCACAAGGAGAATGGATTGCATTTGCGGATGCCGATGATCCATGGAAACCCGAAAAACTGAGTGTTGTCTCACAGGCAATCCAGGCTTCACCTGATACTAATTTCTTTTTGCACTGGATGGAGTATTTACGTTTGAATGGAGAAGTTGTCCTTATACCTAACGGAAATAAATATAATTCCGATCGGCCATTACCCATGCAAATTTATCGTCGTAATTTTTTACCAACACCGGCTGTGGTATGTAAGAAAGATCTGATCGTTCAGGTGGGAGGCTTTGATGAAGATCCTGCTATGATTATGGAAGACTATGATTTATGGCTAAGAATGTCTCCCTTTGTCAGATTGACTGTGATCAAACAAGCCTTGGTTACGGTAGTCGAACGAAGAGATAGCATCAGTGCGAGGCATTATTGGCACCGGTATGTTCCAACCATGAAAGTATTACTTCGGCATTGGGAAAAAGGTGGGTTGGTTCTGCTTGCTTACAGATCATTACGAACAACCATCAATAAACAATGGCATCGTGCCCTGCTCATGAAATTAAGAAAACAGCAGGGACACACTCACTGGAATTCATGAAGGGTGCAATCCGATTCTCAATAAAAACATAGTCCAATTATGCCTTGGGTAATGGCTGCTCCTGCTTGTGATGATAGCGTTTGGCTAAAACTCAAATTTAGTTTGCCACAAAATGGTTTTGGGCCAGTTGGCGGCGATACAATTATTGGATGTCATGAGTGAAATAAATTTAGTGAGGCTCTTCAAATGAACATATTCAAAATAGCCCAAACACATTTTTGGATAGATTGTCTCAAAAGTAATTGGTTGAGCTGGATCATTTTCTATGTTTTTCTATTGCATGTATGGATCGGCCTGGAACATGAGTCTTTCTTGTTTTCAACGCCTCTTTATGTCAATGAAATTCTCAGTTTTTGCGGGGTGTTGACACTGATACAAAACTGGACTGTTTTTTCTGGTCGTAGCGACTTGCTCAGCAAGTCAGTAATGTTTTTAGCAGGCTATGGCCTGCTCTATTCGCTTTATTCTGGTCTTTTTTTGCAAGAAGACTGGTATGGCTTCTTAAGAACCCTGCCAGTATGGTATTCCATCTTTGGATTTTTTCTGGGTTGTAGTTTGTGGAATGTCTATCTTCGATTCAAAGACCGCCTCTCTTCTATGATATCATGGAGTTTGGCACTACTCTCCTTGTTCTCAGGTGTTTCCAGAACCACTCCTGTTTATATTCTAATAGTAAAAAGTCTCAGGTCATATGATGTGAGTATTCTGCTCTTGCTGTATTTAATCAGTGGAGATTCAACCGGTAAAATGGTGTTTTTAAGCTATTTAATATTTATTTTGTTAAGGGCATCGTTTATTCGCTTATTATATCCACCTGCTATATTGATTGTGATCTTGTGTGGTTTCTTGTTTTTGAATTGGAGCTATCATGAATTCAATCGTTTTTATTCTAGTGGAAAAATACATGATACATGGGTCGAGGCTGGAAATTATGGGATTATCTCTGAAAAACTGGGGGTTTCAGATAATAATGCCATATGGCGTCTGATGTTTTGGAGTTATGCATGGGAACATCACATTTCTGAGAATCCAGTGTTTGGAATTGGCTTTGGAACCCCTTTATTTGGCAAAGCTCAGGAAACATGGTTTATCTGGTACACCAATGAAAACAACAAAGATTTGTATTTTCCTTACACATTGGGTGTGCATAATTCTTTCATTTTTTTATTGATTCGTTTGGGGTTAATCGGGTTTGTTCCTCTCCTCTTTATCAATTTCTGGTTGTATCGTGTCTTTATAGAACATCCTCTCTTTCTAAAAAATCGAGAAATTAATGTACTGTTCATTGGATTTATATTCATGACCGTAAATGCGATGTTCAATGTTATCCTGGAATCCCCCCGCTATGCGGGAATCTACTGGGCTATTTTAGGTCTATTGTATCAAAGCATCCAACATTATTACCCCAAAAAAGTATACAAACTGTATCCATCATCCACTTATGTTTCAATCATCTGAACGATCCTTAATTCTGTTTATTTTCCAACTCCCTCCGCCAGTGCATGGCGTTGCGATGGTTAATCAGAGAATTCAGAACAGCGCAATCATTAACGAAACATTTCAATGTGAATATATTAATTTAACTGGCGCAAATTCTATCAATGATATTGACCGGTTTCAACCTGACAAGGTTATCAAGGGATTCCGCGTTTATTGGCAAACCCTAAAAGCACTGGTGTTATCTTCAGTCCACTTGGTCTATATTACCCCCTCGCCTAAAGGTTTTTCATTTTATCGGGACGTTCTTCTAATCCTGATGATTAAAATATTTCGTAAAAAAATTGTGCTTCACCTACATGGGCAGGGAATGATCTCATTTGCCAAACATTGGCAACGATGGTTATGTGAAGTGATATTCAGGAAGACCCACGTTATCCATCTCAGTGACCGATTGTTTGAGGATATCTGTTTTGTCCGCTCCACCTATGTCAGGCATACACTAGCCAATGGTATTCCCGATTATTATAAGGATCATCAATATGATGGCGAGAATAAACTGAGAATTTTATTTTTGGCTGCGCTGATGGAAAGCAAGGGGCCTCTGACCCTATTAAAAGCTGTGAACATTTTAAAGGAAAAGGTTCAGGCAAACCTTGAAATCTGGCTCGTCGGCAATATGTGGAAAGAATCCTTTCAGCAAACGTTGATCGATTATGTTAAGGAACATCAACTTGGACAGGTTGTCCATTTTCTGGGCCCGAAGTTTGACGAAGATAAATGGGCTATTTTTTCAAAAGCTGATCTATATGTTCTTCCAACCGAACAAGAGTGTTTTCCTCTCACTATCCTGGAAGCTATGCAATTTGAACTTCCTGTGATTTCCACCTTTGAAGGAGCCATCCCTGAAATCATAGATGACGGACAAACCGGATTTCTGGTTCCAGCTAAAAATCCTGAAGCATTGGCGAAAAAAATTAGTCTGTTTCTTGAAAATCCCGATCTTTTAAAAACAATGGGGGTGGCTGGGCGAAAGAAATTTCTTGAAAACTACACGCTGGAAAAGTTTGAAACTCGTCTCAGAGATATGCTATCAGAAATCCTTTCATCATGAAACATGCAACTTGTTTCAATCATAAGTGCTCGCACTCCTGAGTTCTGAACCCCAAAAACCAACATCCAAGACCAGATAAACCATTAGAAAACAGTATAAGGTATTCGAACCACAACTTAAAAAAATTACGAACCATAGTGATTTTAAACGTAGAACTCATAAATATTCCAGGATAAGACATTAACCCATTGGAGAACGATCCATGAAACAAATCATGCAAAATTATAAGACTGGAACATTGAGTGTTGAGGACGTTCCCGCGCCAGGAGTGAAAAATGGCCATGTTCTGGTACAGACTCAATTTTCCTTGATAAGTGCGGGGACTGAGAAAACCAAAGTTGATACAGCCAGAATGAATCTGTTGCAAAAAGCCAAAGCACGTCCAGATCAGGTCGAGCAAGTGCTGACCAACCTGCATCAGGAAGGCGTGATTCCAACTGTTAAAAAAGTTTTCAACAAACTCGATACTCCTGTTTCTCTTGGATACAGTTCTATGGGTAAAATACTGGCTGTTGGAGCTGGTGTGGAGCATCTGAAAGTGGGAGATCGTGTGGCTTGCGCTGGTGAAGGATATGCGGCTCACGCGGAGATTGTTTGTACCCCTGCTGCTATGTGTAACCTTGTTCCAGATAATGTTCCCGGAGAACATGCCTCCTTTGGCGCCGTGGGAGCTATTGCATTGCAAGCGGTTCGATTGGCTCAGATTGAACTTGGATATCGGGTTGGTGTGATCGGGTTGGGACTGATTGGGCAATTAGTCAGTCAAATGGCTAAAAACGCGGGTGCTCTGGTTTTGGGAATTGATCTGGATGAAAGTAAGTTTGAACTGGCTAAACTGCACGGCATTCATGCGGTCGCGCATGTGTTGAATGATCCTGTGTCAGAGATTGCTCTCGGTTGTTCACATGGAATTGGCCTGGATGTCGTGATTATTACGGCTTCAGGTAATGAGGAGCAAACCTTACAACTGGCAGGGCAATTATGCCGTGAAAAGGCCAAAGTGGTTCTGTTGGGGGCTGGAGATATTCAGGCGCCCAGAAATGATTACTACCACAAAGAATTGACGGTCGTCGTATCCAGAGCGTTTGGTCCAGGAAGTTACGATCCCGCTTACATACAGGGACATGATTATCCTCCGGGATATTCACGATGGACGGTGAGACGTAACATGGAAACATTTCTGGACTTGATTGGCCTTGGACAAATTTCGCTGGAGGGTATTTTATCTCATCAATTCCCTTTGGAAGAGGCTCCAGCGGTTTATGACATGATTAACCAGCAGACTGAAAAGTTTGTAGGAATTGTTTTTCGTTATGCAGAACAGATTTCCTCAAGCCGTGTTGTTACGAATCCAACATCAGTCAAACGATCTTCTCTGGCAAAAATTAATGTCGGATTCATTGGTGCTGGAAGTTTTGCCCAGAATTATTTGATCCCTTATCTCGGTGGTTTGTCTGCCGTTCATTTGCTGGGAGTTGCTACAGCGACCGGAATTAGCTCAAAAAATACAATGAGAAAGTTTGGATTCCAGTACAGTTCAACAGATGCAAATGAAATCCTGAAAGATACCGAGATCAATACGGTTTTTATTGCGACACGCCATAATTTACATGCTCAATATGTGATTGACGCCCTCAAGGCGGGTAAACATGTTTTTGTGGAAAAACCGCTGGCTGTAAATGAACAGGAACTAATACAAATCGCTGAAGTCCTGAAACATTCATCGTCCCAACTCATGGTTGGCTATAACAGAAGATTTGCGCCATTAGTGCAGAAACTAAAAGATTTTTTTCAACACAGACAATCGCCCTTGGTGATCCAATACCGAGTCAATGCGGGGTCTATCAAAAATGATCACTGGATATTCAGTGAAGAAGGTGGTGGGCGTATTATTGGAGAAATGTGTCATTTTATTGATTTATTTCAGTTTCTGACAGATGCAGTTCCTGTTGAAGTGTCTGCTTATTCATCCAAACCTGTTCACACAGAGTTACCCATTGAATTGGATGATAACGTATCCAGCATCATTCGTTTTAGTGATGGATCAACGGCATCGTTGGTCTATACATCCAAAGGTGACTTATCTTATTCCAGAGAACGCCTGGAAGTTTATAGTGATGGATCCATTGGCGTAATTGATAATTTTAAAAAACTTCAACTGGTTCGCAAAGGGAAAACCCAATCCTCCTCATTGATTTCAAGGGAAATGGGAATTAGACAGGAAATGGAAGCCTATGTGAAACATCTCTCAACTTCCAGTTCACAGTTTCTGATTCCATTTGCAGAGTTATATTACACCACACTTTGTACATTAAAAATAATAGAATCTTTGAAGACCGGGCAATCACAACGATTGGAGATACCCGCAACGCTGACAAATAATGAGGTTTGAATATGGATAATAAAATTGATTTTATGGGATTACATTATGATAACGTGGATCTGGATGAAGCCGTGGCAAAAATGGAACAATACATTCAAGAAGGCACTCCACACATTGTATGTTCCACAGCAGCGGAACTGGTGGTGCGTGCCCAGACCAATCAGCTTCTTAAAGATACTTATGACAAAGCGGACCTGCTAACGCTCGATAGCAAGGTGAATCAATGGAGTGCTGCTTTGCTGGGATATAAGGCGAAATCGCCTGTGGGTACAGCCAAACTGATATTGCATTTCCTGGAAAAAACCAAACACAAAAACTACAAATATTTCATCCTTGGTGCAAAACAGGAAGTGTTGGAACAAGCGGTAAAAAATATGGCACAACAATATCCCAATATTAAAATTGTAGGTTCCCATCATGGTTATTTCAAGGAACAGGATGAAGAACGCATCTTTGAACAAATCCGGCAGGCAAAACCGGATGTATTGATGGCTGCGATGACATCACCGTTAAAAGAACGCATTTTGATGCAAAATCACTCAAAGATCGGTGTTCCTGTGGCCATTGGCGTAGGAGGTGGTGTGGATATTATAGCTGGATTTGTTACTCTTGCTCCAGTATGGATTAGCGACTTGGGTCTGGAATGGTTGTATCGACTGATACAGGAACCAAAAAGATTTTGGCCGAGATATAGGGAAACCTATCCAACTTATATTAAAATGGTAATGAAAAAATGTGTTGAGCAACGAATTACGCATAAATAATAAATGTCACAGAGTGACTCTTTTTTGGAAAGGTCGAGATGAGTGATTACGTAAAACATTATGAAGGAAAAACTGTATTGATTACGGGTGGTGCCGGTGCAATTGGTAGTAATCTCAGTCGAGCTATTGCCGAAGCTGGCGCAAAAACCGTCATTATTCTGGATAATCTGGTTTCATCCTATCAGTGGAATATTCCCAATCTGCCCAATGTAATGTTTGTGAAGGGGGATATTACCAATGAGAATATGATTAAACGTGTTTTTAATGAGAATCCTCAGATTGTGTTTCATTTAGCGGCATTCTTTGCCAATCAAAACTCGATTGATTATCCTGAGGTGGATTTGTATGTGAATGGCCAGGGAACCCTAAAATTACTGGAATATGCCAAATTCTGTAAGGTCGATCGATTTGTTTATGCGTCTTCCGGTTGTTCAATATATGGAAGCAGTGCTCCTTTGCCACTGAAAGAAGATTTTATGTCCATGAATCTAAGCACACCCTATCAGATTACCAAAATGCTGGGCGAACTCTATTGCAATTTTTTCTTCAATCACTACGATCTTCCAGTGGTGAAGGCTCGTTTTTTCAATTCTTATGGTCCTGGTGAAGTTCCCGGTCAATATCGTAATGTCATTCCTAATTTTATTTACTGGGCGATGAAAGGTGAGGCTTTGCCTATTACAGGAACAGGGGAAGAAACGCGCGATTTCACTTATGTGGGGGATTTGGTGGATGGATTATTACGCGCAGGATATGACAAAGCGGCAGTTGGTCAGGAATTCAACCTCGCTTCAGGAGTGGAAACAAAAATAATTGATCTGGCAAACATGGTTATCAAACTTACAGGCAGTTCATCAAAAGTCCAGATGGCTACACGTAGAAAATGGGATACTAAAAGCCGACTGCAAGCTTCTATTGATAAAGCCCATAACCTGATTGGCTATACGCCTAAAACAAATTTTGATGCGGGATTAGTCAACGCTGTTAACTGGTTTAAGGAAAAATGGCCCCTGATTGAACGTGATGCCGCATTCACTCCCGGTATGTCATCTGCTGTTAAAGATCGTATTCAGAAATAACTATAGATGAAAAAAATTTTATCCGTTTTTGGAACCAGACCTGAAGCCATTAAGATGGCGCCTGTTGTGAAAAAAATTGCTCAAAGTCCCCATCTTGTCGGAACAGTGTGCATTACGGCGCAACACAGGCAAATGCTGGATCAGGTGTTGCAATTGTTTGAGATTGTTCCTGATTATGATCTGGATTTGATGACACAAGGGCAAGACTTAACAGATATCACCTGTCGCGTCTTGTCTGGTGTGCGTGATGTATTAAAAAAAGATCAACCAGATCTGATTCTGGTGCATGGGGATACAACTACTTCATTCGCGGCGGCACTGGCAGGGTTTTATGCGGGGATTCCTGTGGGGCATGTGGAAGCTGGGCTGAGAACATACAACCTTCAAAGTCCCTTTCCTGAAGAAGCAAATCGGCAACTCACAGGTCGGCTCTCAGCATGGCATTTTGCTCCTACAGAAGTGTCACGTCAAAACCTCTTGAATGAAGGAATTCGGGATTTTAAAATCATCATTACAGGCAATACGGCTATTGATGCGCTTGAAATGACGGTTGAAAAATTACCAGCATTTGTCAATATTGACGAAAAACTAGGTAAATCGGTCATGGAGACTGTTCACAGTTCCGCTCCAGTTCTGCTAGTAACAGGACACCGCCGAGAAAATTTTGGGCAGGGATTTCTAAATATTTGTCAATCCATCAAAAACATCGCGTTACTACAACCAACTCTACATATTATTTATCCAGTTCACTTGAATCCCAACGTTCAACAGCCTGTCTATAGCTTGCTCAAGGATATGCCCAATATCCATTTGATCGCGCCAGTGGACTATTTGTCGTTTGTAATGCTACTGAAGCGTTGTACCCTGGTTCTGACAGATTCAGGTGGGGTACAAGAAGAGGCTCCTTCTCTGGGGAAACCAGTATTGGTTATGCGCGATACGAGCGAACGACCAGAAGCCATTGCCGCGGGAACGGCCAAACTTGTTGGTACAAATGTTGATCAGATTGTCCAGGCTGTTATCGATCTCCTAACGATTCCAACTCTATATCAAAAAATGTCGATGGCCCATAATCCTTATGGAGATGGTCATGCGGCACAACGAATTGTTAAATTTTTGGAAGAATTGCCAAATTAACATGAAACCACGCCACCAGGGAATCCTGCAAAGAAACTCAAGCCTGTTACGCTGGCTTATTCAGACGACTGACATATTGATTGGAATTGTTACCGCTGTGTTCACACATTGGTATCGGTTTGGGCAATGGGAGATGTCACCGCCATATTTACAGGTCATCATTCTGGGCGGAATGATGGTGGCATTGATTTTTCCGATGTTCCCCAACCTATACACGCCTTTACGAGGAAGAAGTCTTTCTTCTGAAATTGGAACGGTCATTCAGGCGTGGGGAACTGTCACGATTCTGTTCATGATTATGGGATTCATGACTCAGAACTTTGTAATTCCTCAACGGGATGAAAGATTCTCCAGGTTATGGTTTGCTTTATGGTTCACCAGCGCAGGATCCATTTATATTTTGTCCAGAGTCTGCATTCGATTGTTTTTAATCTGGTTGCGCAAACGCGGGTTTAACTTTCGCATGGTGGTAATTATTGGGGCAGGTTCCTTAGGGGACTCCATTGCAAAACAAATAGAGGAAAGTCCATGGTATGGATTTAAAGTAACAGGTTTTTTTGACGATAATCCGTTGTTACAGCACCAGCATGTGGGTAATATTCCAGTAATAGGTACTCTGGATGACGTGGACGAATTCGTCAAAAATTGTGCCATAGATCAAATCTGGATTACGCTCCCGCTGAGAGCAGAAAAACGTATCAAGGAGGTGCTTCACCAACTTCGTCACAGCACTGCGGAAATAAGATTATTTCCAGATATATTCGGATTTCAGTTGTTGAATCACTCCATCGGCGAAATTGCCGGTTTTCCCGTCATGAATCTGTCCAGTACCCCGATTGCTGGTGTCAACCGAATCGTAAAGGGCTTCGAAGACAGAATTTTTGCGTTTCTGATTCTGCTACTGATCAGTCCACTCATGCTGGCAGTTGCGATTGGCGTTAAACTCAGTTCTCCCGGTCCCGTATTTTTTAAACAAAAACGGCATGGATGGAATGGAAAAGAAGTGGAAATCTGGAAATTTCGATCCATGATTGTGCATAAGGAAGAACCTGGGCAGATCACCCAAGCCACCAAAAATGACAACCGTATCACCCCCTTTGGTGCATTCATTCGACGGACCAGTCTGGATGAACTCCCCCAGTTTATCAATGTTCTACAAGGCACAATGTCCATTGTGGGACCTCGGCCCCATGCGGTAGAACACAATGAAGCTTACAAGGATATTGTGGATGGCTATATGCTCCGCCATAAGGTAAAACCAGGCATTACCGGATGGGCTCAAGTCAATGGCTGGCGTGGTGAAACCGACACGATCGATAAAATGAAACGCCGGGTGGAATTTGATCTGCATTACATCGAAAACTGGTCTTTATGGTTTGACATTAAAATAATTTTTCTGACGGTGTTACGCATTTTTTTTGATAAAAATGCATGGTAATTCCTTGTTTAAGGAATCATCGAAAAATAAAAGAGAAAACTTTGACGCATGATCAGCCTTGAAGCGGCTACAAACGATGGTAGCACTGGACTACGTCCCGACGTTCTCCGGTTAACCGCATCACAGAACAAAACCTATCTCAGGTATACAGGCTCTATACTTTCTCACCTTCCAAAGGTAAAAGTTCATTTTAAAAAGCAGACTGATTTTGTAACATACTGTTTATGCGGCCATTTTCAAGATGCGTTGAATGATAGGTTCAAAACTCTTCAAGTCCTCGG
>JADFZZ010000028.1 GCA_015232315.1 SAR324 cluster bacterium
GTTCCGCGCTGGTGCGATAGAAATCTTTGGAGGGGGATTTAAATGGTATTTTCATAAGTAGCTCCTTTCTACGCCACCCTATAACTTTTAGTTTTTACATTGTCAGGTTTATTCTCGGACAGCCTCCTAGGCACGGACAACCGGAGATTCCAGCGGACTGAACCACCAGAGCATTCCTTGCAAAATGAATACTTCAATGAACAACTTCGCAACATTACCGGTAAGAACAATCCATGAAATGCTCATGCGGGCCAATTCTATGAGGACATCCTCAATCACCCCCAGGACTTTGGTATTATGCATTTTCCGGTAAAGTTTAAGACCGCATTGTGCCTGCTCATAACATTTTTCCAGAATATTCTCTATATCCATATACCCTCATGTGATTGGAAGTTCAGGCAGTGACTGGTTCAATCACAAACAGCAAATCGCCACGACTCACAGTCTGTCCGTTATCTGCCATGATTTTTTTAACCGTGAACTGTTCAAAACCATGATACAAAGATTCACCATCAAGCCCCTTGTACATTTGCAAAGTCAATTCCGAGAAAACTTTCATGGATTCCATCAGACACATGACCTTGTCTCGATTAATCACTTCGCCTTCCTTGATAAAAGGCGGATCCTCCGGAGAGTTTGCCCGATAAAAAGTTCCCATACGTGGAGAAATAACTTTGAGTTCATTGCTACCGGGCAAAGCCAGAGATTCCTGTTCCGTGGAAGTTGATGCCGAACCGGAATACTCAATGGTTTGGCGAATCAGTTCATGTTCATCAATACGTTTCAGAAATTCTGGCAGAAAATGGGTGTCATAATCACCGGAAGCAAAAACCTGGTCTTCAAGAATGTTCTGAACCAGCGCCTGATTGGTGGAAATCCCATGTACCTGAACCCGTTTGAGGTATCCCAACAACCGCTTGATCGCGCTTTCACGATCTTTCCCCCAAACAACAATCTGCACAATCATGCTATCATAATACGGAGGAACCACCGAACCTTTTTCTACCGCGGTGATGACGCGAACATGCTGTTCCGCAGGTAAAAACAATTCTGAGAGATACCCGGGATCAGGAAGAAAAACGATAGACCCGCTTGTATTTTTTTCCACCCGTTCCGCATTGATTCGCCATTCAATCGAATGACCATCCTGCCGAACATCAAGATCCTCGATGCTTTCACCGGAAGCGATACGGAACTGCTGATGCACCAGGTCAATGCCTGAAGTCATTTCTGAAACAGGATGTTCCACTTGCAAGCGGGTATTCATTTCCATGAAATACACCTTTTTTTCTTTCCGATCATAAATAAACTCCACAGTTCCGGCACCAATATAGTCAATCCCATTGATTAACGTATTGGTGTATTTGTAAAGCTGTTTGAGAATTTTATCAGGGACATTGCTGGCACTTTCCTCAATGATTTTCTGAAATTTCCGTTGAACAGAACAATCCCGAACACCAAGAATTTTTGAATTCCCATGGGTATCGCGCAAGATCTGAACTTCCAGATGTCTCATCGAGCGAATGTAACGTTCCAGATATAAATCCCCATTGCCGAAAGCGCTGAGGGCTTCCTGAGACATGCGTGAATAGAGCGGGATGAATTGCGCGGGATCCTCCACCACCATGATGCCTTTCCCGCCGCCGCCATGCGCGGCTTTGATCAATACAGGAAAACCAATATCTTCCGCCACAGCCTTGGCATGCACTGGATCACTCAAAACACCGTCACTGCCTGGAACCACTGGAACCTTGAGCTTTTTTGCTGTTTCAATCGCATTCGTTTTATTCCCCATCAGATGCATCGTCATTGCGTGAGGACCAATAAAATTGAAACCATGCGTCCTGCATATTTTGGCATACGCCGGATTTTCCGATAAAAATCCGATTCCGGGATGAATGGACTGGGCATTTTCCTGTTCTGCCACCCGGATCACACTCATGGCATTCAAATAACTTTCCTGCGGAGTATTGCCGCCAATACACACCAGCCTGTCATTGGCGGTGAGTAACCTGGTGGGATAACTTTCAATATCGGCATCAGACTGAACAAGAATCACAGTCAACCCTGAATCATGAGCCCCCTGAATCAGGCGTGCGGCAGTGCATCCCCTGGCGTGAATCAACACATTTTCCAGTTTTTTGACATGGAGTTGTTCACTGATTTCGTCCTGGGTTTCATCAATGTGTGATTCAGCGGAGGGCCGATATTCTCCGGTCAGAATGCTGGAAATCACCTTTTTTACCGTTAATTCCGCTTTAGGGATTTCGGGATCAATTTCATGCAAACGCTCATCAATATTCTGATCAAAAGGGTTTTGAACCAGGCCATTCATGCTACCTTGACGAACAGACAAATAATTGGAGAGAATCGCACTGGCCTGCAAATGACTCTCAACCACCAACTGCCCGGCAAAGGGCATGACAGAACCTGACAGATAATAGGTTCTGACCAGAATATGCGTGACAAAACTGGCTTGTGAACCACCCGTACAATCGCGAAAACCAAAACAAATCACAGGCAGATCATGGTCTTTCACAAAACGAGTGATACGGTCATTCACCACCGCCATGGAAAACAATGATCCCGGTCCTTCTTTAGTTTGCATTCCGCCTGAAGAAATAAACATGACAACAGGCAGTTTTTGTTCCGCGCAATCCACCAGCAATTTACACACTTTTTCTCCGCTGGCCATATCAAAGGCCCCAGCCTGAAACAATGAGTTGCTGACGACCAGGCCTACTTTACGTTTGAGATTTCCATCTTCGTAAGTCGCCATCCCGGTAATCACGCCACAGGGACGAATCTGGTTATCAATCGCCTTTTCAATGGATTTACGGAATCCGGGAAAACGAACAGGGTCGCTGGTCATCAGATCCTGATAGGTTTCTTTGAAATCGGTAAAAAATTCCTGAATGATGGTATCAGGCGCAAGGGCTGTCTTTTTGTATTCACGGAGCAGATTAAAAATCAGCAGATCTTTATAGGCTCGATCCAGCCGATTCCAGAAATCGCGGATACCAATATTTTTCGGAGTGATTCGACCGTCAAACGGAACATTTTCAGACTGACTTCTGTGCAATCCGGGCAACAGATTGGAAAAATAATAACTGACCAGCGCAAACAAAGGTGGACTGAGGCGAGGAAACACCATGCGCTTCCAATCACTCACAGTTTTCATTATCTGATCACAATTTTTCTGACGGATAAAAACCACCAGCCATTTGAAAAAACTGTCCCTGATCACATCACTCTTGTAATTGAGCGATTGTTTTTCAAAAGCCTGCATTGCCAGGTCAAATGCCCGTTCAAATAACATTGCGACGGAATTCTGGGAAATCTGGTTGGTACCTTTGAGTTCTCCCGCAATCATCGACAGACTTTCCATCACATTGTCATACAAGAGATCAAACAAAATGATGTTCTGGAAAGAATTCTGAAATCCCAGGAGAATATCTTTGTCCTGCAGAATCTGGAGAATATTGTAGGCATGAGTCACTGGACGATTTTCAATTTGCTTCAGATATTCATGCAACTGAATCAGATTTTCTGAAGCATCCTCTTTCCAGTAATTATAAAGATAGACCAGAATTTCCATGGTCATTTTATCCACGGCCTGCCCAAAATTTTCCTTGGGATCTCCCATGAAAAATGTCGCGATCTTTCCACGCTCTTTGCCACGGTTATCACGGGCATCCCGATATTCCTGAAAGCTTCTGTTCAAATTTTCATTATAGCGAATTTCCAGCGGGGTCTTTACCCATTTCTGGAACTTTTCCTGGCGTTCACTGGCCAAACGTTCATTAAGACGGCCTTCCGGAATTTTCAGGTGGCTCAGGCGGGAATAATTAAGAATGGATTGACTTGAAATGCGATTACGCAACTTCAGATAACGCATGAAACGGTACACACTGCCAAACACGTTCAGAATCCCTGTGGGTGATCTGTCAGCAATCCGGTTTTCTTCGACCAGCAGTTCAGAAGGATCCAGATAGTGTTTGATGCTTTCCTTGTAATGATCAAAAAACAATTCGTGCGTTCGCAAAAACACTTTCGCGTTTTTTTCGATACATTCAATAGAACTCAATATCGCGGCACGCAAATTGGGCAGCAAGTGATGTTCATTGGGGCTATAGTTGATGATGCCATCGAGATAGCCTCCGGCAAACAGTTCATAGGAAGAAATCCCCACGTATTTTGCGCATTCCTGCCAAGACAAATTGTAGTTCCGGGAAATACTGCTCAAGCCCTTGGGATGGATGGTATTAAACACCCCGTCCTTGACAGACAACAGAATATTGGTGGTTGCCAACGGAATGGCCCCGCCACTGTAGCCATGTCCATAAACAATGCCGACAGAGGGAAGCTGTAAATTGGCCATTTCCGCAATCAGAAAAGAAATGCTATGGGCCTGATTATCCAGGTTTGCCTCAAGATCCGCCGCCGCACCGGGAGTGTCCATAAACGTCACAATAGGCATGCCATGCGATGCGAAAAACCGGGCTTTTTCAGCAGCCAGCCGATGATGATGAGGATACCAGATTCCCTGACGAAATCGACGGTCCTGCGCAATGAATCCCAAACGCCGGATTCTTCCCTCATGTGAAAACTCCATCTCCGCAAAATACAATGGACCATGAGTGGATTCATCTATGATTTTTCCGCCCAGTTGCCTGATAAGTTCAGGCGCGCTCAAGCGTTTCTGATTTTCGGAAGGCATGACTGTCTGCTGAATGTAGGCATCCACCTCCAGGGTTTCAAGGTGTTTGATGCGACTTTCGATATGGTCGCGATTCAACAAGCCTTCAATTCCACTTTCATTGAAGTAGGGGGGACATTTCCCGGGAACCAGTGACAGATCACTGGAAATCCGTTCCGCTTCCAGAAATACTGAAAGAGAAGACGGCTCAACACGTTTTTTTTTCTGTGCCATAAAACTCCTGATTGTTATTGAAATATTTGTTCAAAAATATACTTGATTTGTAGTCTTCTCCGGTATTCCATTTCCGGAAACTTTATATTTTCAGGGTCTATGAAAATAGAAGGCAGATAACCGCTTCATGTGATCCTCTCAGGGTAGTGGGATCAACCCCCGGTTCCTTCCATTTTCAGTCAACATTAACCTCACTCTGGAGTGATATATCTGAATTAAAACGATAATACCAGCATGGGTGTCGCAACAATTTCGGCCTTTTGCCGCCCAAAGAGTAACTCCACCAGTTTCAACGCAAACTCCAGGGCTGTGCCCGGTGCCTGACTGGTCACACATGTTCCATCGACAACCACACGGTCCGGCTTCAAATTAACCAGTTTTTCATTGAATGCCGGATGACAGGTGGCCTGCATGTTTTCAAGCAACCCATGTGTCTGCAACACCACTGCGGGCGATGCGCACATCGCACCATATAATCGACCTGAAGCCTTCTGTGCGCGCAACAATGAAATGAGTTCCGGATTATCCCTTAGATGTTCCGCACCGGGCATCCCGCCTGGCAGAACAATCAAATCATAGACTGTCTTCTGACAATCGCTGATATGTTGATCCGCAACCATTCTGACGCCCCGCGAAGCAGTAATCTGGAGTGACTCTCCAACAGAAGCAACCGTCACATCGGCACCAGCCCGACGCAACACATCAATCAGGCAAACCGCTTCAATTTCTTCAGTACCGTCCGCAACCGGAATCAAGATTTTTTTTCCCATTCACACCGTTCCCTTCAAGTTATTCTTCAATAAATCATAATTTCTCATTCATCACACACATCTCCAATTAACAAGATTTTTATCCTGTGACAAAGACGGGAATCAGAGAAGTCTTGCTTAATAAAACTGTCAGATAGCATCCTTTGCGTTCTGAAGAAATAGCAGGAAGGCTTCAGGAGAGTAAATACCGGCATGTTTTCCAAGGACGGCATTATCCGGCGAAAGGATCACGTAAAAGGGAAGTGCAATCGTATTAAACCGATTCATTTGCAACTGCTGATTTTCTTCATAGCCCTCACCGCCATCCGTATAGAGCTGGACCAGAATAAAATTCTCTCTGAGCATTTCGAAGACCCGCGGTGCGGCAAATACATTTTTTTCCATCCACCGACAATTGACACAGGTATAGCCCGTAAAATCAATGAATACCGGTTTATGTTGTTCGTTAGCTTTGATCAAGGCCATGTCCAGATTTCTTTCCCACGGCAATTCATGGACTCGTTCCACAGCCATCGGTTTCCCTAATGTCAGCGCGGCAATAGGCGGAGGTAGATAGGACTCCGTCCAGGTATCCAGAATACGCCCGCTGGCACCGGCCAGAAGATAACATGAAAAAGCGGTGAATGACACAGCGACAGCAATGGCTGAGGGTTCTGGAATTAACTTTTCACGAAGCGCCTGGATTCCGCCCAAGGAAACCATCGCCATGAGCAGTGCAATGATCCCCCAGCAAGCCAACACCACCTCGCGATCCAGTATCCCCCATTGCCAGATCAGATCGGAATTGCTGAGAAATTTGAAAGCTGCCCCAATTTCAACCAACCCCAACAGGATTTTCACTCGCACCATCCATGGCCCCCTGGCTTGCATCATCATTGGGATCCAACGTGGAAATAATGCCAGAAGCATAAATGGTAGCGCAAACATAAAAGAAAAGACCAGCATCCCCAGAACCGGCCAGAACCATTGTCCCTGAGCCGCCGCAATCAGCAAGGTTCCAACAAATTGCACCGTGCAGGTAAACGCTGTCATGGTAAACGCCACCCCCATCAACAGCACACTGATCCACCCCTTGAGATGACGAGAGAGAGAATCCACTGACTGAAGCCAGGCACCTGGCAACTGAAGCTCAAAGAAGCCCATAAAACTCAGACCGAACACAATAAACAGCAACGCGATTGCCAGATTAACCCATGGATTTGAGGCAATCTGCAAGGTTCCCGCTGCGCCCAAAACAGAGGTAAGTATCAATCCTGTGGCCGTATACGTCACCATAATTCCCGCACCAAAAGTCAACGCCAGACGCAACAATTCGCGATGCGATTTTTGAGATTGTCTGGAAAAAAACGACATGGTGATCGGTATCATCGGAAACACACATGGTGTGAACCAGGCCAGCATCCCCATGACGCCGGCAAGAATTATGAATCTGAATATTCCCTGTGACGTTGCTTGTTCAATCGATCCAGCATCAGGCAACCATTGACCTTCTGTGGGAAGAGAGTCGATAGTCCTGTCCATGAACGCAAAAGGAGAACGAATTTCTCCGGTTGAAACTTTGAGCGGAATTTCCAATGTTTCTTTTTTGGGAGGAAGACAAATTTTATCACTGCATGTCTGATAGAAAATTGTGGCGGACAAGATCATGTTCTCAGGCGACATGCTGGAAGGAACCTGAAAATTCTGATAAAACCTGACCTTGTGTTCATGAAACGCCAGAACCAATCCAATTGCGGGATCTTCCTGCACAATGGGGTTGGTTTCATAAACCGGTCCTTTGGTGATCAGGGAGTTTGCCTTCCATTCAATCTTTGTAGGCGGTGGGGCCAATTCTTCTTCAGAGGGGACCAGGGAGTAGATATGCCATCCTGTGGCCACAGTCACTTCAATCACACCCCGTAATTCTTCCCCCGGATGTGATTCTTCAGGGACCATATAACCACTGAAAGTCACGAGTGTCGCAGGTATAGATTCATCAAATTGTGCCCATATCCGTTGCTCAGCACATGGTAACAACATCAATAATATTTGCCCAATTATCAACCATCGCATATTTACCCAAATTTATTCTTGATTTCACAATATCAAATATCTATCTTCGCCCTGAGACATCAGGTATGTGGCGATTGTATAAACACTCAACAAAATAACAAGGTGCATATTCCTGATCAAACTGAACATTATGATTGTTGAAACCAGCAAACTGGTTTACAATCTGCGTAATTGTTCATTGGTATGACTTCTAAAAAATTACAGCTCACTATTTCAGAATACACAGGGAGACCGATATGAGTGTTGGGAAAATGACCGGACCCAAAAAAGCCGCAATTCTGTTGCTGGCCATGGGAGAAGAAGGCGCTTCGGAGATCATGAAAAATCTGGAGGAATCTGAAATCCAGCAAGTTGGTTATTACATGACACGTTTCACAGACGTCTCTCCTGAAGAGCTCGATATCGTGCTTGAAGAATATTACAGAAAATCCGTCATTCAGGAAGAAGGTGTCAATATCAGCGCATCCGGCGATTTTGTGCGCAATGCCTTGACCAAGGCTCTTGGAACAGAACGTGCCAGAGATCTGGTGGATAACCTCAAAGCACATCAGGAAGAAGGCGCTCTTGATTCACTTAAGTGGATGGACCCCAAAATCATTGCCAGTTACATTGTCAACGAGCATCCCCAAACAATCGCGTTGATCATGGCTCACCTTACCGACATGGAACAGGCCTCCACCGTGTTGCGAGAACTGCCAGAAAACCTTCAGGCAGATGTCGTGTATCGTATGGCGGTTCTGGAAAGTATTCCTCCTGGTGTTATCGCTGAAATGGACGAAGTGCTTTCTGAAGAAATGAAAACCGCTGGCGGTATTGGAACCAAGGTTGGAGGTGTGGAATCTGTGGCTGAAATTCTCAATACCCTGGATAAAGCCTCCGAAACCCGGATTCTGGCCACCATCGAGGAAAGTAATCCCGACCTGGCAGAACAAATTCGGGAATTGATGTTTACCTTTGATGATTTGGTACTCATCGACAGTCGACAGATGCAGATGGTACTCAAAGAAATCGATCAGTCAGAACTTATTCTGGCATTGAAAACTGCCAGCGAATCAGTCAAGGAATTGATTTTCAGCAGCATGTCTTCTCGTGCGGCTGAAATGATCAAAGAAGATCTTGAAGTGATGGGACCTGTAAAAGTTTCGGATGTTGAAGGTGCCCAACAAAAAATTATTCAGATCGTTCGAAAGATGGAAGACGAAGGAAAAATTGTGGTCAGTGGGCGAGGAGGTGGCTCCGAAGTGGTTTAAGCCTCAATATTTAACAGGCAGCGATCTGATTGCGGCCTGTTAAAACTGCCATATTTTAGTGTTTTGCTCCACAATCGTATTCAATTTTGCTTTTGCATCATCAGACCAGTCATCCGTTAAATAAATTTCCGTGAACAAGTCCATGAATGACTTAAACCAGCTTGCCCCCGGATGATTGCCAATGGGGTTCATGGCTTTTTGAAAATTTTCTTTCACTTTTTCATTCCATGCCAGCGTTCCCAGATGTGACAATTTCCAACGTTCAGCTAAATGAGTGACAATGGCATCTTCCGGGAGAGTGTTTTTGTTGATAACAAATCCCAGTTCATGGAAATGATGATCCAATTGTGGCGCCGCTTCTCTCAAGGTCACAAGCAGTTGATCATTCATATTCCAGGAAGGCCGGTCTGACTCTGTAACAACAACATAGGAATCCGCGGCCAGAGCAGAACTCACACTCAAAACATCTACACCACTTTCCGGATCCACAATCACATAATCAAAGCCATATTGGCTTCTGATATCCGTCAATATTTTCCTCAAATATGCAGTCAAGTTTGTTTGGTCATTCAATGTTTTATCAAGATTCCACCTTTGCTTTTCCTTCAATGTCGCACTTGGTAAAATAAAGAGGTTGTTTTCAATTTGATCTGAGACCATCAATGGAACAATATTTAAATCCGATCGCTTTGCTACCATCCTGGACATGGTATTTGGTATTTGTGTATCTGGATTTGTGAGGATCAAATAAGTCAATCCATGCGTCAAAATATCCATATCCACCAGCAAGGTCTTAAAGCCACATGAGGCAAGCATGTGAGCAAAAGAGGCGACCAGACTGGTTCTACCTGAACCGCCACGACTACTGACAATCGTCAATATTTCAAGATGTTGTGGAATAATGGTTGTGTCCCGATTGGTGGAAATAAAGGCTTCTTTAGGCACCTCTATTTCAGGTTCTGATTCTTCCTGCATTCTTTGCGTAGTATTTGTCAGAGTGTGAGTTTGAGAGTGGGATGTAAAAGATCCTGTTCGTCTGTCATATTCAGGAATACCATCCAGCGAATACACTATATTTTTCTGAAACACTCCTTTTTTGTATAACAGCCAAACAATTCCGCTCAAAACCAAAACAACAAAGACAAATACGATTGTTTTGACAATTGGTAAATCTGAATCATCTGATTCACTCCGGTCAGTGGCTGGATTTTCCTCCATCACTGGATTGTCTGACTCCGATATTTGAGGCTGGAGACCTTCAGTCAAACCAATCTCTGGTAGCGTAGCATCAGGAATGAGTGCTTCTGTATTTGCTTGAGTTGTATTATCTACAGCAGATCCTATTGGTGCGACATTCGTTGATTGTGGTATCTGAATTTGGGGTTGATCTTTTTTTCCAGATTCACCTTGAGAAACAGATTCTGTCTTATTTGATACTTCAGGAAGAGCAACCGGAACAACCGGTGATGATGGTGCTGTGACACTGCTGATTTTTTCATAACAGAGTCGAATCTCAACCCGCTTTTTGGAATCCATAATTGATTTAAGCGTATCCAGTCCCTCAATATCCGCAGCTTGCCCATCATTGTATCGTCTCAGCAAGTTATAGATTTGTTGAAGATCAGGCGTTGACGTTTCATCATTTCCCGCAATTTTGTTTAAGGCGATCAAATCATCTTTTGTAAATTGTTTTTCATTTCCCAAAATAGTGATGTTATCTGAGTTCACGCCCATTTGAGTCAGCATATCAAGACTTGCTTCTTTGAACACCAATGCTCGTTGAACACCAAAATTCTTATTGATCTCACTGACATTTTCCGGAAGAATTGATAAACTTTCCAGGTCCCTTGATTCAGGTGATGAATATCCGCTAACTTCAACCACTAAAATTTTTAAATTTCCCTTAATTTGATTTAAATTTTTATGACCAGTGATCTCACCCAGTTTTTTTAGAATATTAGATTCTACAGTTTCCTTGATGCGTTGTTTTTCTCTGGTAGAAGGAACCAGTCGATAAGTATAGGGAAATTCAATGATTGTCGATTCTTGACAGTCCTGACCATAGGCTTCATTAATCTGTCCGCCCGCTGACATAAAACATATCAAAAACAACAATATACTGACTGTGGATTGGAATAAGTTTTTGAGGTTCATATCATGGCTGATTGATCTGGGGTTTCTGAAAATCAAGGTTTTCCGACCGTTAATCAGGAAAAAACCTGTAGCTTACGAAAACAAGAAGCGCACGACAGGGGAATAGCAGTCGCCCCCTGCGGAGTATAGGGAGGGATTATAAATTAAAAATGTGGGCTAATCGTTGTGAAAGCAACGTGATTGTTTTTGAAATCGCAAAATTATTTTGAGGTTCAATATTTACAAATTTCACGCTGGCTTCAAGAATGGCCTCTTCATGATAAAGATGATAGTCGAAAACTGAATTTGCCAAGGCACCTCGTGTATTAAGAAATGACTTGTCGCCAACGGCATCAGCCGGCGAAGCCACTTCTCCGCCACCACCTGCAGCAGGTGCGGCTTCTTCTTTTTTTTCACCGCCAGCTTGGGCAGTTGCCGCTGCGGCTGGATCTGTCGCTTCCTCTTTTTTAGCTTCTTCCGGTTTTTCTGCGGCTTTGTCATCCTCAACATAACCCAACAACACCAGCAAACCCGGAGATTGTGGTGCCTCTGCCGGGGGCAGCGGTTCCGGGGTATCAATTAATTCATCTCTTTCAAAAACGTTTTGCTTTCCATCCATTGGATAACTTTCCTGCTTGAAGGAAATATTATCCGGATCTGTGGTTTTAAAAGCGTATTTTTCTTCTACTATCGTTTTTCCCTTCAGACGTTGTTCAATATTGATTTTGAATTTATATTTATTGATGGTGAATTCATTAACGCCTTTAACTTCTTTTGCAGAGGCAAAATCCACCAGATTGATGGTTACAAAGATCTCGGTATTTTTATCCGGTTTCGAGGCAATCACATAACCTAATCTAAGCAGGTGTTCTTCAATTTGCTCTTTTAGCAACAGATTTTGTCCAATATAGTCACTATAAGACAAATAAACTATTTTCTGCTTTTCAGTTTTATTAATTGGATTGAATTTGAACTCTCGATTAGAGCGTAAACGAATAAATTCAACATCGGGATCCTCCATTTCAATATTAAATTCCAGAAATTTATCTGAATCTTTTTCAACCCGAATTGTTTTTTCGATCATTTTGCCGTTATCAACTTTCACGCTCACTGCAACATCCGTATTCTCTGGGAAACGGGTCACAAAAAGACCTTTTTCTCCCTCTGGCAACATATCGCGCTTCATGTATGGCTTTTCCATATCATAGGCGCGTACATAAACCAGATTTTCCAGGTCCGGGTTCACTCGAACTCTCAATGTTCCAGGTCCTGAACAAGCAGTCAATATCGATGCCAATGCAATGGCTGAAATCCCCAGTTTACGTGTCATGGTGTGTTTCACTCCCATCCAAGATTAATGTTTTCAATCGTTTTTCTAACTTTTTTTGAATATCGACCATTGGGAAAATCGTTTAGATATTCCTCATACGCTTTGACCGTGTGCGCCTTTTTGGATCGCTGATAAATCAATTCCTCCCGAATTCCTCTAATCTCATCGGTCTTGGTTCCTTCAGGGAACTCCTGAATATAAAGAGTATATGCGGGAATTGAATTTTTCTTTTTAGCATAAGCTTCCAGTCGGGTCTGATATTCTTCTGGTGTTAACTCCTGCTTATCCTTGGCCAGCACCAGAATTTCCCGCTGGTCCTGGGCCTGAACAATATATTCACCCTGAGGATACTCTGTGATGTATGTATCGTAATCCTCAATCGTGTTGGTTTTTTTAGCTTTCTGATACAATAACAAATCTCTGATACGATGAATCTGTGCCAGATAATTGCCTTTTGGATACTCCAGAAGATAATTATCCATGGATTCTTTGGTATTGTCGTTTTTGGCTTTTTGGTACATCAATTCTTCTTTGGAACGATCCGCTTTGGCTCTGAATTTTCCATTCGGGAATTCATTGAGATAGCTGTTGTATCCATCAATTGAATTCTGATCGGTTACCCGTTTAATCCACAAATTTTCCCGGTCGGTCTGAGCCTTCTCAACATATTTTCCCTGAGGATATTGATTGAGGTAGCTGGAATAACTTTCCACAGTGTTATCTTTTGCAGTCTTTCTAAACCATAAATCTTCTTTAATTTTAATAACGCTATCCACAAATTTTCCATCCGGGAAGTTATTGAGATAACTATCCATCGCCTCAACCGTATTCAGATCTTTTGCTCGTTGGTAGATCAGATTTTCTCTGACAGATTGAACCGAGTCGATGTAACGTCCCACCGGAAATTCGTCCAGATACTTGTCATAAGCATCAAGACTGTTTTCTTTTTTAGCCCAACGAAATAGCAGATCCTCTCGATTTGTTTTTGCCTCATGAGCATGCCTGCCTCCCGGATAAAGTTTCAGATAATCAGCATACGCTTCAATGGTATGGTTCAGTTCTGTTTTGCGATATAAAATGTGGTCCTTTTCCTGATTGGCAAGCTTCACAAAAAATCCTTGGGGATATGCCGCCAAATACTGATTGAAAGATTCATCCGTGTAAGTTTCCATCGCTGAATTAAAAACTGCGGCTTCTTTCAAAAAGATGGCTTCATCCTTATAAACACTATCAGGATGTTCATTAACGAATGCATGATAGGCATCAACCGTATTGATTCTTTTCGATCGCATAAATGCCGAATCCGCTGAACAGCCTGATAACAATGTGATTAAGATGATGCCGCTAGTAACGCTAATAATTTTCATAGCTCTTTTTCTGTTATACATTAACAAAAAGTTGAAACTGAAACAGGAGTGATCCATGGATGTTTCTTACAAAAACATCCACAGTCGCCACTGCCAACCATTATAGTTTACCAAGTAATGATAAGGAAAACGCAGCTCCCATATAGCGAAAATGCGGGATCACTGTGAGTTCCATTTTATATTGAGATGGATTTTCCTCATCGGCTGCCACGCTTAATCGGGCACGCCGTAAAGGCCTGCGTGCTCGAACCTCTGCTGATGGATTTTCCATGTCTGAAACATATTGAATCAACCAGCTATTGAGTTCGTCTTCCAGTTGTTGGCGATTTTTCGAAGAACCAATATTATCACGTTGTATGACTTTGATGTAATGAGACAAACGGCAAACTATCAGTAAATAGGGAATTTGCACCGCAAGTCGTTGATCCAGTGAGTGTGAATTTTCACTACCTGAATCTACCAATGCTGCCTGAATTGAATTGCCTGATTCAAATGAAACAATCTGGTTTCCTTTCTGATACGTCAGTGGGATGAACCCCAACTTGGTCAATTCCCCCTCCACCCTGTCCGTCATCAGAATTTTTAATGGAATAATCACCTGGTCTTTTGAAATCGCATTCTCTCTGGGCCAAATCAAATCATCAACACGGCCCCCATCCGAGCCTATGATATCCAGAGGCCAGCGGTACTTTATAAAACTTCTGATCATGCAGGATGCCAGTGCAAATGAGGCATTTCCCCAAAGATATTCTGAACTTTCTACGTAGGGGAAACTTCGAATGTACGCCGATTTGTAATCATAAGGTTTTCGTAGCAGAAACTCCGGGAGTGTCAAACCGATGAATCTGGAAGATTGATGACTTCTTACAGACCGCCATTTTGCGAACCTCAGATTTTTTTCAATGTTGTCTGCCAGATTTTTTGCCGTGATTAATTCAGAAAAGTCTTCCAAACCTAATAACGTTGGCTGTGCACCTGCAATGAATGGGGCATAACAGGCACTTGCAACTTCGCCACAACAACGAAGCAGATATAAATCTTCTGCCTCCAGACCAAATTGATAATTGGCAACTATCACACCATACGGATGCCCGCCAAAAGACCCCAACTCATCTGTGTAGGTGATCTTGTAAAGAAATGAATCCAGAATCTCAGAACTACTTTCAAAATCCTGTAATAATGAATTTTGATCCAGGTCCATCACCAGAATTTCGCAGTTTTCACCACCCTTAATCTGTTTGACCAAAAAAAACAAGGATCGCCAGGCAGACTCCAGTTTCTGAAATTCTTCCTGATGCAGGATTTCATCCATCTGAAGAGTCAGTCTGTGATCGATTTCCGCTAAAATCAGATCAATATTTTCTTTTGTGACTTCATTATGTCCTAAAATCAGACTTGCCCAGAATCCTTCTGGTAAATTGTCCAGACTTTTTTCATCCGGAGTATCAACAGCAGAAGCTTGCTTCGATCTGATCAGATTTTGCTGTAACCGTACAATTTGTCTTAAAACCGGATTTGCCTGAATCACACCATCAGGACTGAATGAATCAAGACTTCTCAAGGGAAGAATGATATCAATTGAAGAGTTTTCCTGTTGGGTCAAATAGTCAGTGACTCTTAACCGCAAGGTAATATCCATTGATGTGAGAATTTCATCAAAATTCATCAAATCAATCATAACCGGCTTAATGCCGTCTAAATCTTCCCCCTGGCATTTCAGGGAAAAATCGCCCAAAACCAAAACACGGTATGGAAGTTCAACATCATCCGATTCGTCTTTGGAATAAACTAGCCTGATACGTTCCATGATTCCTGCAGATCTGTCTATTTCCAGCAATGAGTAATATTTCTAGGGACATCAAATTTTCGATTAGCTGCTGACTGACGTTCTTCCAGACCAATAGATACAAAATTTACAAACTCATTGGTAAATGGAATTTTTCTTTCTCTCACTACGGCTGGAACATATCCTTTTCCATATTGGCGTACAATAAACATTGTTCCATTTTCCGTGATGAAATTCCAAAGTTGTCCGCCCTCACCAAACATCAATCCACCTAATTTGAATTTGGGAACACCTTCTATTTCAACCAGAAATGCATTTCGCCACTGGGTTTGCAGCATACAGGCAGCTTCATTCAGCATGTATTCATAAACAATTTCCATGGGTCCAATATATAGTTTCCAAAAGGCTCGTGAGGCTCTGGTTTCTTTACCAATCAGAGTTTGGAGCTTCAGAATAGTCTTATAGGCTGTCGCGTCTGGACCATCGCCAACTCCCGGCTCATCTGGATTTGCAAAATAAGCCTGCATCGATCGGAAAGATACCGCTGGTTTGCTGGAATTGAAGGAAACATCCATCAAGGCTTTCTTATAATCGGTCAACAAGCCACCGGCCTGTTCAAGGACAACATCCAGTTCTTCACCAGATTTTGAACCTTTAGCCAGTTTTTTCTGTGTTTTCATTCCTGATTTTCCACCTTTGGCAATAGCTTTTCCAACCGGGCCTAAAGCGCCCACAGCCTTCATAGCCAGTTTTGCCAGGGCTTTGTTGTTTCCGCCTTCTTCTTCTGGACCATAAACTTTCATCTGCTGATAATAATCCATCAAGGTCAGCCATTCCGGAGCGTTTTCATCCAAAAATGGTTCCAGTTGTTCAGTAAAAACATCCAGAGCCTTGAAATAGGGATTATGACGGGTTGAAATGACATCAATTGTATCAATATACTCTCCACGTCCAGCCAGCATTTTCATCCCGGAATCAAACTGGAGAGAGAAGTTTTCCCATGCATCCAGATATGCTTTTCGATAGGATTCCGTAAACAATGCCTGCATTTCCTTAAAGACTTCTGAATCTGGATCTGTCTGAACCAAGCGGTTAATGAACCCTTCAACAAATTCTTTTCCTTCGAGGGTATAAGCACTTGGAATAAAAATATCCTGCTCCATTTCCTTGGTACCACCCCAGTAAAACTTGAGGTGAAGTTGATCTGCTGAGCGAACCTCATCATTTGCGAGAGGAATAATCCATTGTAAATCTTTGGATACTTTTTCAAGTTTGCTTGTCAGACTTTGTCTCAACCATTCCCGCTCTTCTTTCAGTAAGCCCTCATCTTTTGACCAACTTAGAGAATGCAGATACAATGCGTTGAATGTGGCGAGAAAATCCACATTTGTTCCACTTGGAAAATATAAACCGCCTTCGGCAAATGGTGCTGGCAATTCTTGTAATGCTTCAAAACTATTTCCTTTAAAATATGCGTCCATCGTATTCAACCGACGCACAAAAGTATCAACCTGCCGTGCTGTGTTTCTTAAAATATCCGCTTCTGAAATTTTGCCTTCCGCCATTTCAACTTCAGATTTAATCAGTGCGGTGTTTAGACTTTCGTTCAATGGATTCATCAGGTTCTGTCTGAATCGTTCCGCATAGATGGTTTTCATTTTTTCTATAAATCCAGGTTGCTCAAATACACCAAACCAGGGAACCCACCATGTGCTTACCTCGTAATCAATTGTTTTGATCATTTTTTCCATACTGGCCATTGATTTTACTTTTTCATCAATGCTGTCTTTCATCACAAAGGCTCCAGCATATTCTGAAGTCATTTGCTGGATAAAACCCAGATTGCCCGAATTGACCAGATACAAGACCCCAATCAAGGCTCCAATTCCCAGACTCCAAGCCCCCATGTACAACCGTCGCATGATAATCCCGGCACGTTCAACGGCTGTTAAACTGCCAAGCATACTTCTGTCGCCAGGGAGAATTCTGGTAAAAAAGTCCTGAATAAATATTCCCTTGCCAGCCTGGTCGTTTGCGGTTCCACCTTCGAGACCTGAAAGAAATATACCTCGTAAAAAGGGATTTTCCTGAAATGGATTTTCCTGAAATGCGCCATTACAAAAAATCATCAATTTACTTTCAAGATTTTGAAGATTTTTGGGCAGTCTTAATAATTTATGTGAAACTCCCGATTGATTGATTTCATTCAATAACAGGTCTTTTACCCTTTCGGTGATTTTTTCCATGGACTTCGGAATCAATTGGCTCGCATTGAATTCATCTTTTTCCTGAGTATAACCCATTACCTGGTTACGTTCTTCATGAGACAAGGCCTGAGCATAATCTTCAAACCCTTCAACTTTGTTACATTTGGTAACCATCAAATAAATTGGAATCTTGATTTTGAGTTTTTTCATCAATTCATCAATTCGTGCCTGATGCTGACGTCCCTCCTCAAATAATTCTGTCTCATCACTTTCCAGCAAATGATTGGCATTGATCGTTAGAACCACGCCATTGAGAGGTTCTTTCTTCCTGTTTTTGTCCAATACTTTTAATAAATCATTCCATTCATCAGAGGCGCTTTTATCCTTTGAAATGTAGTTTTTGACAGGATCAATGATGATTGCATGGTTATACGGCCACCAGGTGCAACTGTCGTTGGACAATTCCTCAGTATTGAACAATGGGGCGGGTAATCGTGCATGTGAGAGCATACTGGTTTTCCCTGAACCTTCAGATCCCAGCATCAAAAACCATGGCAGAACATACATGGGATCGCCCTGATTTTTTAATGCGGATTGGGCCAGTATTTTTTGAAATTTTCCAAAATGCTGCGCCATATGGGATTTTTCAGTGCGCATGCTCATCACTTGAGACATGATACTTTCTTTCCCATTCTCGCTCTCTTCCTGAGTGATCAGTCCCTCTACCTGTTTTTTAGCTTTCTGACGGGCAATAACTCGTCTGATCACCATAAACACAACCCATACTCCAAACAGGCCTCCGGCAATTTTCAGTGCCGTCTCCAGGGGTTGTTCCAGTAATGAAGTCACTGTAAAAATAATCACGCCAGTAATTAATAACCAAACTAATGTATAAATGAGTATTTTGAAAAACGTCTTCACTGGTACTTTATCAAGAGAGGATTAATCATCAATTTCGATACGATACGATCAGATCGTTGTGATCAGATAACTGGCTGCATCGAAGATTTTAACTTTCAACATGTAAAACACTATAATGAAGATAATAACAGGAATGCCATATGCGAACGGCCGGTAATCAATATGGAGATCAATCCCGCTACCTTCCTGTCCTGTAATGTACGCTTCAGGAAATAAATGTTTGTCTCTATCATATCCTGATGAACGTTCTTCAACGCCCTTCAGTAAGGTGAGATTTTCTGCTTTGAGTTTATCCAGATAGGACTGATCCTCGTCTGTATAATATTTCCCGCGGTACCCTAACGTCAGACAGTAGTAATAGACTTCTCTGATATCTTTTTCCGCAGGGTCAAAGGGACTCAACTTATTGAGCTGAGTATAAAATTCTTCTCCAGCATGAACACTTTTAAAGTATTTAGCCTGCAGCAATTCTTTTTTCCACTCTTTTTTGTGCTTCCATGCTGATAGCATGATCGACTCGTCAATAAAAGCCACTACCGCATACAAAGCCATTTGATACTGTTCATCTGAATACCCACCATCTATATAAATCCCTGACTGTTCTGAAATGACCCGTTCCAGCATCAATCGAACTTCTTCATATTCTCGAGACTGTCCCTGATTAAACTCATCCACCAAGTCAATCGTCAGATACAGCACTTCATAAAAACAATCCATCATGCGCATAGCAGCACTCCTTAAACCGCGATAAAATCAACTTTGAGATCTTCAGGTGCGTCATCCCAAATCAGCTTGATATTCCCCTGATTGACAATCCCTTCCCATGCGGGATGTTGTCTGTCTACACGTAGGTAAGAAGCGTTGGGTCGACGCGGAACCCCTTCAGGCTGAGCAGTCAAATATTTAACTTCCAATCCTGCCAGAGACCGTTCCACATATATTTTCACCTGTTCCTCTGAACCAATTTTTGCGTATTTCGCAAATTGTTCAAACATTTGTTCAAAGTTCTCGGATGTGATCATTGAAATATAAATATTTGAAGCACCAAACAATGCTTTGGAAAGATCAGCCCTGAATTGTCCTGTACCAACCTGTTCCAGTCGGACAATAGTTTCTGAACTGATGGTGATCTCATTGAGCACTTGAATGATCAGTTTTTGAGCACTTTGAAAACAGGATTCAAGCCTGTTGTGCATATAAGGTGGAAGCAGTCGGTCCCCCTGTGTGGTTTCTCCCAGAAAATTGATTTTATCTGAAAGTGTACTGATCCCCCCAATCAACTGACGTAACAATCCATAAATTACCCAGGGATGAACGGATGGAGTGTCCACATAGTGAAACAATATGGGTACGTACTGGCTTAATAACTGAATCGTCATCTTAAAATTAACGGTGCGTCCATCAACTTGAGTTGAGGCTCCGGCTGGAGTTTTATAATCCTCAAGTTGGCGAATCCGCCCTGCTAATTCATCTCGTATCTCCTTCAGTGTTTTAACCAGAAGCTGGGAACTTGCGATATGCACACATGGGGGCACATAGGTAGGGGACATTTTCGTTGTACCGCCGTCACTCACAATCTGGGCAATTTCCAGCAAATCATAATTTTTTGCGGCTTCTTCAATCTCATTTTCCCAGAACAATCGTACGACATAACTCAAATGCTGTAACTTGGCAACAGGACCATCCACATGATAACTGGGAACGGTGGTCGGTTCTGCCGGTGTCAAATAACGTGTACTCACTTTTGCAATCAATTCCTGGTCATTAGGATCTGTGATCACTGTCACATTCCCCCCTGCAGGATTCATTTTTCGAATGCCCACGTATATTTTAAGCGGCTGGTGTCTGTCTATCCAGGCAGACGTGAACGATCTTGGCAATAATACCGCGTCATCAGGACAATCTACAAAAGTTCCGTCTTTCAACAGAATTTCACCATTTTCCACTTCAAAAACATCACTTTCAAGGGCACCTTCATTCACATCGAGTAGAACAACCCCATAGAAAAATGGATTGGCGATTCTCAACAATGTTGATAAATGCGATTCATGATACAAATCCGTATGTTGCAAATGTTGAGGCTGTAAGAACTGCCCCTGATGCCAAAAAATTGGTTTTAGCGACGCTGTATTTTCTACTTCCATTTGTTTCAATTCTCCGTTGCAGGCACTCCTGTGTTTTTCAGCAAACCCTAAATTCTGTACAACCAGTTGGGGTAAAAGAGTCAAAACTCTTTTACCCCGATAACTTATTCTTCTTCACCACCCCATTCATCGGCGCCTTCTACTCCGGCGACTTCATGAGATACAGTGATTGCTTTATAATTGATCCACACATCTTCCAACTGGGTTAATGCTTCATTTCTCCAGTCCAGACAGTTTGGCATGTATGACTCAATTTTTGTAATGATCGCATCGTTCAGAGTGATGGTATAATAATTTTCTGCTTCACCATCAGTGATCCGGTAGAATTGCAATTCCAAGTTAGTAATCTGCTGACCATCACAAAGAGCCTGAAACAAAAGTGGTGATGTTTTATCCCACACTTTTGTGAATTTCATGCCTTTATGAATTCGAGTGCCTGTCGGAACACCTGAATTCGGATTGGTAGGAACATGGATTAAACCTTCAAATCCCACCACCTGAATGGTATTCTGCATTTCCTCATCAACAATTTCCTCGGCCATAATTCCGATACTTTCGGTCGTACAGGCCCCTTCGCATAGTTCTTCTTCTTCTACAAGACTGATCGTCATATAGGCTGGTATTGGCATAACACTCTCCTGGTATTAGATGAAAATTAATGAATAATTTTTATTCCTCAGACTGGAAAATGCCGACATTGAAGATGCCGATGGTCTCCGCTATCGCATGTTCCCACACTGTCTTGATATATCGGAATGTGACTTTTTCCATGTGAGTGTAACCTTCATTTTCAGAAACCAGCGTATTCGGAATATATGGGCGGATATCTGTGACAGTGACTTTTTCCATGGATTTCGAAAAATATTCTTCCTCTTCACCCGAGGGATTAATCCACAAATAGGTCAATTCCGCTTCTTCAAACACCTCTCCCTGCACCATCGCCTGAAACAACAATGGGGAGCTTTGATCCACATACTTGAGCACTGTCAATCCTTCGCTGATTGGAGCACCTGATTGTTGACCCGTTTCAGGGTCAGTGGGAAGATAATAATTTTCCTCAACACCAAGAATCTGGATTTCATCCTCATGAGAGGCAATCCCCAAAGCGCCCACACTATCTTCCGAGTTCGCTCCGGCGGCCACATCTTCTTCGCCTGTAATTGTTAAATATACGGTAACAGCCATAGTCCCTCCATTATTTAGTTAATCTAAATCAATCAAACTTTTATTCCTCACCATCCCAACTGTCAGTACCTTCTGTTCCTGCGATTTCGTGTGTCCAGGTAATGGCTTTATACCGGATTGTGATTTCTTCCATATGGATCTGAGGAGAAAAAGTTCCCGGATTCTCTTCATCTTTCACCAGTTTGAGTCCCAAGGCTTTAGCGGCACCTTCCGCCTGCCGTTTCAAGGCTTCCCGATTTGCCTCTGCAGATTTATTATCAGGCATATAGGAACGAATCCGGGTTACAATGGCATTTTCGATGGTGGTCGAATAAAAATGTTCAGCTTTTCCACCTTCGCCAGGACGATACCACTCAATGGTCGCTTCCTCAATATTTTCACCGGTACTCAGCGCCTGCAAAAAGAGTGGGGATGATTTGTCCTGTATTTTAGTAATGATCATTTCTTCATGAATTCTTGGACCAACCGGTTGTCCGCTTTGAGGATCAACAGGTCTCCGGACACTATGTCGGAAAGACTGAATTTGGATCTCATCAGCATGCGCCTCATTGGATTTGGTCCCGATACTCGACTCGTCGCTTGCACCTTCCGAGATTTCACCCTGATTCACCAGGGATATCGTCATATAAGCTGGTATTGGCATGTTCCTCCTGCTGTTGTCGAGACAGTCCTCGGACTGTCTCATTGATTAAATGGGTTCAACTATCGGATTTACAGAAATTACATCCTGTCAGTGCATCAAGTCATGTCCAGTCGGCCACTCAAGGAGAGTGTAAAATTTGCGCCCATGAATTTGAAATGCGGCGTCACAGTGATATCAACACGATACCATCCTGCTTCACCTTCAACTTCATTGACCTGAACATTAGCTCTTCTCAAAGGACGTCGTCCTCTAATTTCTGCAGAGGGGTTTTCCTGATCTGAAACATATTGGCGGAGCCATCGATTCAGTTCTGTTTCCAATTCCGCCCGGCTTTTCCAACTGCCCAGTTTTTCACGCTGCAACACCTTGATGTAATGCGCCAGACGGTTCACCACAAACAAATACGGCAACTGGGTTCCCAAACGATAATTCATTTCAGCCTGACGTTGCTCAGGCTCTGTTCCAAAAAATTTGGGTTTCTGCACAGAATTGACCGAGAAGAATGTCGCGTTGTCTGAATCTTTTCGCATGGTCAATGGCACAAATCCTTCTTCTGATAATTCATATTCCCTGCGATCAGAGAATCGAACTTCTGTAGGACCAACAACAACGTTTTTACCATCTCGCTCAAACACATGCAGTGGCAAATCGGTCACACCACCACCACTTTGAGGTCCAACAATGTTTGGACACCAGCGGTATTTTTCAAAACTTTCCGTAATTCTGGTACACAACGCAAACGCCGCATTTCCCCAGAGATAGTTTGTTGACACACCGTTGGTTTCTTCTTTGTAATTGAAGGCTTTTGCCGGATTGTCTTCGTTGTATGGATTCCTCAACAAAAAGTTGGGCAATGCCAAACCGACGTTGCGTGAATCATCCGCTTCACGGAATGACTGCCATTTGGCGTATTGTGGGCCTGTAAACACTGATTCCAGGTCTTTAAGATTGGGCAGTTCGTCAAATGAGTTGATATTAAAAAACGCTGGACCTGCTGCCGCAATAAATGGGGCGTGCGCCATAGCCGCAACACTGGCAACGTGTCTGAGCAGTTTGATATCCTGCGCACCAGGGCCAAACGTATAGTTTCCAACCAGAACGCCCACTGGCTTACCACCAAATTGACCATATTCATTGGTATAAATGTGTTGATACAGTCCTGATTTTGTTTCATCACCGGCATCCTCAAAATCTTCCAGAAGATCATCCTTGGAGACATTGATAATCTGAATCTGGATGTTTTCACGGAAGTTGGTTCGCTCAGCCATCACTTTCAAGGATTTCCAGGCTGCTTCTTTCTTTTGAAATTCCGGGTGATGAAGAATTTCATCCATCTGACTGCTCAATTTCGCATCCAGAGCGTCCAACATGGCATCCACGCGTTTCTTTTCCACACGCACTTGGGAAGAATCCTTCAACATTTCTTTCAAAAATTCTTCCAATCCTGTTTTTGCCGTTGCGTAACTTTCTTCACCTTCCCCAATTCTGGTTTGCTCCATTACTTGCTGAAGCAATGATCGATCTGTACTGATTTGTTTTTCTTTTGCTTTTGATGCTTTTTTCTCAGCCATGTTTTTTCCTCTCCTGAACAATTTTAATAAAGGATCATTTCACCTGATTGATTGAATACAGTCCAAACCTGAAACTATTAGATTCCCAACTCTTGAATCAATTGATTTCTCAGCCCTTCGTTGTCCAGAATTTCCTGGATTTGACGACGAAATGCCGGAATATTCCCTAATGGTCCCTTCAGTGCTGTCACGGCCTTGCGTAACTCAATCACTTTTTTCAATTCAGGGACTTGTTCAATAATACTGTCAGGATTAAAATCCTTGATGGACTTGAATTCAAGATGCATGGAAATACTGGCATCTTTATTTCCGGATAATTTATCTGCCACATCCATATCAATACTCAGATTATGTGAGGCCAGAATATCATCAAAATTATCATTGTTCAGATCCATCACTTCTCTGTCTTCCAGAGGCGTTGCATCTGCCTGGAAACTGAAATCACCCATGACCAGAACTTTTAAGGGCAATTCCACTTCCTGATTTATGTCGCCAATTTCTGTTTTGTATACAATATTCACTCTCTCTTTTGGGGATACCGATGCTTTTTGACTCATTGTGAATCCTTTATTAAGATGGTTTTATAATAATTGATCAAAAACTACTTTTGATCATTTTCTTTCCAAACAGTCCTTCACCGCCTGGACTGCGGGCATCGAAGGATGGGAACTTGAAATTTTCTCTGACAAATAAAATCAGGGAAAGCAATCTTTTTATGTTCTGAATCCTGAAATTTTGAATTCAATTTCATGAATCACATGCACACACTCCTGAAGAAATGTCTGAAAGAAATTGGAATCCTGAATGTTTTTGCCTACCATATCCTTGATCGCATGCTCCTTGATCATCAACGCATCGTAATGGTATTGCTTCAACAAACGAATATCCTTGGCTTTCTTCTGTTCCTGTTCGATATGCATGATTTCCAACAACCAGGATTCCAGCTTTTTAGTTTCCTCCAGAAATTCTTTTTCTACCGCATTCTGTCGTCGGCGGAGAATTTCAAAAATAACCGCAATCATCAGGATGATACTGAACAGAATGATTTCCTTAAATTTGTAGAGGAACGAAATGGTATCAGACAACATCTCAAGTCCCGCATAAGTTTTGTAATACTGACTTGACGCGGGATGTATCGGCAACGCTGTCCACCTGTCACTTTCAGTCCATTCTTTGCCCAGCAATACGGTTGAAGCTTCATACATTGAGAACCTATGCAACGCCGGCATTATCTTCTTGATCACTTCACTCGGTATACTTTCTTTGGCAGCCAGAACTGCCGTGGTGGCAACCGTCTTCTGAGAACTGGAGGGTACTGGTGTTGTGATCGTGGGAAAAGATCCTTCAGGAAGCGTTGCTGAGAAAAAAAATGGAAAATAATACGGCAATCCATCGACAGCACCCAGATTCATCCAGTCAAACTGACCACTCATGATCACATCCTGAAATTCAGGACTGAGTATGCTATCAACAACAATCCCGCCAACATAAGTTGAATCTTTACGCAATCGGGCAATGGTGGCATCGGTGTCATCCAGATCTTCAACTTTCAGGGCATAATGTTTCAAAACGCTGGTTGCGATCTCCCTGTTCTTACTCCCCTCACTACCCAATGCCACGCTTCGTTTCTTAAGTTTGGACATATCCGTAATATCGGCGTTTTTCCGCATGATGACATGGAGGTATTCCAACCACAGCGGTCTGACAGCGGCCAGATTTTCCATGGATACCATTCCGGTGTTCAGGATGGCCAGATCCACTTCTCCGGATAACAACAGTGAGCGATTTTCCGCAGACCCCTTGGTTGGCCGCACTTCCACTTCAAAGTTGGTATTCTTCTCAAGTTGTTTTTTTAGAATCTTGCCAAATTCATAGGAGTAGGTTCCTTCACGTCCTGAAGCAATCTTGAGTTGAGCTGGTGTGGTCAGGTCAGCTCCGCCATACATAATTCCGGCAATGGAAATTGCCATGATTCCCCAACTGATCCATCGGCCGTAACGATAAATGAAACCCTGTAGACGCATGTTCTTTCCTCTATAAACGTACTTTGTGATTGTGGACAAATCGTTGTTTCCCTAACTTACCAAGCCTCTAACATTTCTCTTTCAAGCTTGGCAAGTGTTTTTTTAGAAATTATTTTTTTTATTATCTATGCGCTCACGAACAAATCATAGCAAGGCTGTCTTCTATAGTATACGATAATTTTTCATGAAAATTATCACCTGAAAATAACACATGGTCATGCAAAATGTCCTTTTGCATATTTATAAAACTTTAACCCTTTTCTTTAGTTGATTGGCTATCAGAGGGATTATGTCCCTGAGTTTTTAGATGTCGCTTGATTTGTTCTTCTGCCACACGAAGGGTATGTTGCAACTGATTGATAAATTTATAGGCATTGGGCACTGACATCACAATTCGATCAGAAATTGACACCCTATCTGGCACAAATCTGTTTTGATTCCCAAATTCAATCACAACATCACCAACACCCACAAAAATCCTGAAAACATCTTTGTAACGATATTCCATATCTGGTGGAAGATAGATCTGTACCTGGGGTTGCGCAGTTTTTTTTTCATTGGCTGAGAACTCATCAGACTGACTGGACGAGGTGTTGGGTTTATCTACCATAATTATCCCATATGTATGCGTTCGCCATCAATACGGACATCGCCTTTGGCAGTCAGTGTAGCATGGCCTGATGAATGAACAGAAAAAATTGTACGAATATGATGAATAACTTCGCCAGCCTTGAGTTGGTCCAACTCATCAACCCAGCGAAAACTGTTTTTGGCACGTAATACAAAACGATCAGCAAAGGTATCCAGTTTTTCAGCAAGAACACGAATCACTTTGGCTGTGGTCATGATCTCCTGTGAAGTGATTTGAGACCGTTCCGTATTAAGTGTTGCGTTCAGAGCGGTCACATTCAGTTGGGATGTACTCATCTCGATTTGATTCGTTGTCACCAATCCCAGTCGCTCTTTTGCAAGAACATCGATTTGTCCTTGAGGCGCACTGATTTGAACATTCCCGTGAAACACCAGCGATGCATTCTGCTTACCACTGCGCTCCATGATCGCCAGAATATAGCATTCCTCATCGGCATCGCGCGAGATCAGCACTTTATCTCCCACAATCGGATGAACCAGACAACTGAACGCTTTCCGTGCCTTAAACTTTCCATCAGAGCAATGTACATGCCAATAACCGTCGGCATAATCTCCTATCTCCGCATATTCTGAAATGATTTGTGGAAGTGGAATTGTCTGTTTTCCAGTCCTGGCCCTGGTTTTGATTGTGGTAGCGACTGACATAGATACTCTCCTAAAAATGAGATTAGAATATTTGCTGACTATGACCGCTGTGAACAGTCATTTCATCACCAGCACTTTGAACTGTGCTGGAACAATAGTGACTCCCGGAGCGTTCAGAGCGAGACCATTCTGCCCCATCATGCTGGTCAACCGTGAGCAGGGCAACCCCCCCATCAAATTCGTGAACGCTGGAATCAGCGTGCGATGCGGTCCCATCATCATTCCTGACATCACGCCCATCATCACTCCGCCGAAATCCCCCATGCTAATAGTGCCCATGGTCATCATGTTATGGGTCGGCATCCCCATAGAAAGCACATTCATCGCGCCTGTGGGCGGAACAGCCATTAGACCATTGGCCATGTTGGGATAGGGGATCGGTGCGGGGATACCCAAGGGCGGCATCGGCGTCAGACAAACATCCGGAAATCCAAAATTCATTCCTCCCATTTGTGTACTTGCAAACATAAATCCTCCTTATATTTTATTTTTCACTGGAACTCCATTGTTCCGCTTTCTGGAGTTGGGGGTCATTGCCTAATGCGATTGATCGGCTGGCACCATTCCATATTGTTTTTTCCTCAATGATTTCATGAAGCTTGGTGCGGAACATACTGGCATTGGACAAATCGGCTTCGGTGAAATTCGCGTGGGTAAAGTCGGCATAAGTCATATCGCAACCGGCCAGTATGGCCTTTTCACAATTAGCTTTCTGGCCGATAAGCATGTACATGCGGCATCCGCTCAGATCCGATCCTGTCAGATTGGCTTCCTGCAAGGTCGCCTGCTCCAGATTAGCGTTTTTCATACTGACATTGGTCAGATTCGCCCCATAAAAAATGGCACCGAACGCATCCACGTTATCCAGAATCGACTGCGTCAGATCCGCTTCAAAAAAACTCACCTGCTTCAAATTACACCCTGTGAAATTGCAATTTTTGAGACTAGCTTTGCGGAATTGTGTCATGTTTAAATTCATTCCCGCAAAATTTTGATTATTCAGCGTGGGTTTTTCCATGACCGCCAATTCAATATGCGTTTCGTGAAATTTCACATTTTCCATGTCGCACTCAATCAAAATGGTCTGTTTCATCCGTGCCTGGGTGAAATCAGCTTCTTTGAGAAAACTGTTGAGCAGACAGGTGATTTCCATGTCACATCCGGTAAACCTGGCATGCTCCAGTTGTGCGTTCACAAACCTGGTTTGCCGCAAATTAGCTCCGGCAAAATCAACGTGATTCAAACAGCAGTCCACCAGGCTGGTGTTGAGCATATTGGCTTTAAGAAACCTGCCCTTCGTAAAATTGCCCTTGATGAAGGTCGCCAATTGCAGATCAGCGTGATCAAACACAGCGCCGGCCAGTTCGCATTCAATAAACGTACATTCCCTCAAACGGCATCCTGAAAAATCAACTCCCGCCAAACTGGTACTCAGAAATACACCTCCAGCCAGATCCGTGCCGCTCAGATCAATACCATCCAGATTCGCTTTTTCCAGTTCAATGAAGTCGCCGCCCTTGATCAGCTTGACGACTTCTTCTTTTGTGATGTTAGCCATTTGTCCTTTTTGGAGGTTGTTCACCAGACATCATCAGGGGTGCCAGTTTTTAAGAATGGTTCGATCCAGGTTGGCGTCGGTAAAATCCGTTTTACCATGAGTGATCCCCATCAGTTCACAGCCAAACAGATTTGCTTCCCGTAAAATGGTTCTGACCAGATAGGCCTTCATCAACGAGCCTTCCATCAAATTCACCCCTCGCAGATTGGCCTGCTCCAGATTGGCTTTCATAAAACAGGCTCGAATCGCTTGAGCGCCTTGCAGATTGGCGTTTTTCAGATTGGCTCGCTCCAGATAGGCCATGGTGAGATTTGCTCCGGTAAAATCAGCTTCCTCCAGATCAGTTTGCATGAGGTTTGCCCGTTCGAGATTTGTTTTGATAAATTTTCCTTTTTTCAGCGTCGAGCTTCCTACAAAACGGGCATTGGACATATTCGCCTCATTAAAAACGCTCTCATCCAGATCAGCCTCCAGCCATATGCATTCTGTAGCGGTAGCTCCGGTAAAATCGGATTTTCGCATGGAAACACGAATAAACATGCATTTGGGAATTTTCGCGTTGTTCCATTTGCAGTCATTGATGTTCAGATCAAGAAAGATAGTTTGAAAAAATTCGGTCTCGCTGAAATCGACCCGCTCCATTTTGGTTTCCAGCATCTGCGCCCCGATCAGTTTTGCGCGGAGAAACCGGGCACCATTCAAATTGGAGCGGCTTAAAATGACGTTGGTCAGATTAGCGTCGGTCAAATCAGCGTCCATCAGGAACGCCGCGCCCACATTCGAGCCCTCCAAGTTTGCTCCGATCAGTTTTGCGCCTGAGAGATTCGCCCGAGCCAGAATAGTTCCTGAAAGATTGGCTCCTGTCAGATCACATCCTGAAAAATCCACATCCTCAAGAAAGCTTCCACTCAGATCAATCCCCTTCAGATCCTGCCCCGGCAATCGAATCGCCGCATAGTCACCATTGGCCAACGATTTTTTTGAGTTGTATCCCGCCAACATCATCGCGCCGACTTCAGTGACAGGAACCGTATGGGGCGGAGTCCCGGTGTCCATGTAATGTGCACCGAGTATATAGGCCCCCTTGAATTTTTCTGGAAATTCTTCCAGCATTTTTTCCAGCGGCGCCAGTTTATCTTCCAGATCTGACGGAATCTGTACATCCATTTTCTCCAGAGTGGATTGACGCACATCGTCCGGCGCAAAGGACAACTGTTCCGTGACATCTTTTTTAACGGTATCCATCTGTTCACGAGCGTCCTGCAACTGCTGACGGATCTGTTCCACAGTTTCCTTGCCCGGCGCTCTCACCAACGGCTGCGGTTCGTCAAACTTCCGCAGAATTCCGTCGATCTGTTCAAACATTGCCACTTTTTCCTGAGCCAGTTTTTCAAACGCCGCTTTTGCCTCAGGATTGTCAGGCATGTCTTCAGGAGGCGCGAAGTTCAGATCCTGTTTCATGGATTCAACGGCGGTTTGTACCTGTGCGATGCTTTCGGCTTTTTTATAGTTGGTGTATTCCTCGATTTGAGGCTTCAGATCCTGAAGACCTTTCATATCGATTTTGGAAATATCAATATTTCCCGCCTTAAATCCAGGCAATACTGTCTCCAGATAATCCATCAGTTTTTCAAACATGGGATCAGGAGGCGGCTCAGGAATCGCGAATTTTTCTTCAGGAATCCTGACCATGTAGGGCGCAGGATCCATGTTCTGCGCGACCAGCACCATGGCTAACTGGGCATTGATTTTTTCCTGCTCGGCCACAGCCATTTGTTTCCCCTCTTCCAACTTGGCTTTCATCTGTTGCATGCCGTCATCCAGCATTTTTTGACGTTTCGCGTCCATGATCTTGAGCATCTCGTTCTGCGGCCCTTCTTTGGCGGCATCCTCAACCAGACGGGCGAATCCACACCTGATTCCAACCGGAATCAAATCAGTGGTAGTCAGCAGATACCGTAGCTTTTCATCTGGATCAGTGCGTTTAATCAACTGGTCATGGTAGTGTTCAAAGGTACGGGGCGTATCAGCCAGATTCTCATAGGCGATCATGATGTCCTTGATATCTGTGCCGTCATCCGTGGAAATTTCAATCGCTCCCCGCCATAACAAAATTCCCATGTCCGCATGAGGAATAAAATACACTGTTTCCAGGCGGTTTTCCACTTCGCGCATGGTCAACCCTTCGGAAGTGCGCTGATGAATGAATGCCCTGGCGCGAAAACGGGGAATGGTTCCCTTGATCATTGGTTTGGAAGGATGCATGTTCTGAATCACAAAGGCTTCTCCGCCCTGAAAATAGCCATCCAGCCATTGATCCCGCGGAGCCGTGTTGAAGAAACTCCAGTCCAGATCAGGTGCCAGACCGGGGGCATATTCCCTCTGCCATTTTTCATCATAGGTTCCGGTTTTTCCGGCTCTCGGCTGCCAGGTCAGGTCAATCGGGCCGAAACCGGCCGGGTCAGGCCTCACGCTCTTGGAAGTGACGGGATGTTTAGGATCTTCAAGATTGGGCAGAGGATGCAGTTCTGTGCCGTCAGGCGTTTGAACCGATTTGAATCCCTTGCCAGAAGGATTGCGGTCAAAGCCTTCACCGCCAAACGCATAGGCATATTGAATCGGCATTTGAGCAACAGGAAATGGACGACTTGGACCGCCGGTTTCCCAATAGCGATTGCCGTTCACCAGAATTGATTTATCAATATTTCCCAATTTGACGCGCACCGCGCCTGATGGAACCGGCTCGCCTCCCGGAGCGTAGAAATTTCCCAGCACCAGCAATTCGCCGTGAATCTTGGGCATGCCCTCGTCCAGCATCACGTCCTTGCCCAGCTCTTTTCCCAATATTTTCCAGAAATCGGTTTCCAGCAGAGGATCACCGCCTCCCAGCGGAAAACCCAGTAGCGTGCTGACCGCAAGATAGTTCTTTTTTTCCCATGCAAAATTTTTATAAAGCAGGCACAAGTCCAATGGTTTGATCCCCCTGAGTACTACATCTTCTTCATAGTCTTTCATAATTTGTTTTTGTGTGTGAGTTTCTATACATTCAGATGAAGTGCTTTTGCCAGAATCTGCGGCCCGCCGGCCCCAATGAGCGTGCCGACACTATTGATCTGGGTTCCTTTGGATTCCACTTGTGTTCCCTGTGCCTTGACCTCAGTTCCCTGTGCCTTGACCTCAGTTCCTTCCGCTTGAACAGTGGTTGCTGTAGCCTCCACCTCAGTTGCTGTGGCGGCGGTTTTCATGGCCTCCAGGGTTGTTGTGCGCAATAGCAACGCATTCACTCCGGCCTTTAGCGAAATTTCCTCAATTTCGATTTCTGTTTTGGGGCCTATCATGATCTCCAGTTTAGGACCGATATACACCTCGGCGGAAGCCGCGATTTTCGCTTCATACGCGACACCGATAAAAATTTCGGCGGCGGCACCCAGCGTCAGTTCGGTCGTTACCGACAGATTCAGCGTGACTTCCGCGGACAGATTCATTTCGGATTTCCCCCCCATGAACATTTCATCATTCCTCCCCCAATGGGTTGACTTGTTATTGCCCTTGATGGTTTCTTCAGAATCGCCGGTTGTGACGGATTTGGTATTGCCGTCCATCTCTTCATCAACATCACCCTTCTGATAAGAGTAGCTGTTGCCTTCGGTATATTCATAACCATTGCCCTTCGTGTAGGCCCAGCTATTTCCCCAGACCTTTTCCACATCATCGCTATCCATATTCGGACCGCCCCATTTCCAGCCGGTGAAGGTTTCACCACCAATATTAATGTCCTGGGCCATATGAGTTTCAGCGTAACCGCCGCCGAAGTTGAATTCATTGCCGCCGCCATAGTTGTACACATTTCCGGCAGTCCAGTTGTATTGATCTCCAGCCCTGCGTGACACCAGCCATTTTCCTGATAGCTCATCCGCTGTCGTCATGGCGGTCCCCCCATTCCCTTCGTCATCCAGAATATTGAAGGTGAACAGAGCCTGTTCATCAATCAGATCTTTTCCTTGTTCGGCGGCTTCCGCCTGTGTGATTTCCGCTTCCAGATCATCCTGCACAGCTACGATAGGTGCGTCCTCATTTTCGTAACCCTTGGCGACGACCGTTTCCAGTTCACCGCCAAGCACTTCGGTACGGCTTAATCCCTGCGTGAAGAATGCCACGCCTTCTCCCGGGAAATTGCCCGCGCCAAGGTGAAAATAGGTCTGGCTTTGAGGGGTGTAAAGCTTGATACGGTTGGTTTCTTCCTGATCTTCAAACTCAATGGTGTTGCCACTACTGGTTTTGAGGACATTCCGGGTAAGATTATCGCCATGAACAACGCTCTTATGCGTGGCATTGGGAATTGCGCCGCTGATCACCGGTTGATCCGTATCGCCATTGATGAAGCTGATCAGCACTTCTGTTCCCATACGCAAGGGAAAGTGCATGCCTTCTTTCTCGCCCACATAAGGTTGCATCATTCGCACCCACCAGGAGGCTTTCCCTTTTTGCCGCTCTGTTGTCCGGTCAAACAGAAAAATAACTTTGTATCGTCCCTGTTCATCCACTTCCGCGTATTTGCCATCCAGTTCGCCATCAATCCGGCCATTGACATTCCCATAGAATTTGGCGATCGGGGTATTGCGTGGCGCACGATACTGGGTTGCGGCAGGAATCGCGGTGAAGGTGTTGAAATACGACACTTTGGAAGAATCCCCCGCCATGTGACTCGGAGAACTGCCTTCATGCTGAATCTGGGTCACCAGATATTCCTGATTGAACGTGGACCGGAAATGTTTTTTCAACTCAAAGATAAAACCGGGAACCAGCCGTGCCACATGGCTTTCACCATAAAACATTTCCTTGGTGCAACGAATTTCTTCAGCCCGAACAGTAGCCAGAAGTTTTCCTTCTTCCGGCGTATCAAAATTATCCCCATACACAAACAGTTCCCCTTCGCCCTTGTCATCCACGGTGGCTTCACCGCTGTCATCCACCGATGGTTTTTCATAATTATAATCTTTCAGTATTATTTTTTTGGGCATGCGGTTCTGACGACAGACCAGTGATTGAACATTGTCATAGGTCGTCGCCAATCCGGTTGAAGCGGCAAAGTTCAGGGTTGGCTTTGGCATTTTCTGATGGTTCTGTTTGTTATCTGTGATGACCAGTTTTTCTTTGTCTTCTTCCTGCACAAAATAATAATACAGCCCCCAGTGCTCCATAACGCGGGAAATATAATTCAGGTGTGTTTCGGAATATTGACAGCGGAAGGACCAGACCGGATAACTCCCATTCAACTGGATTTCATAATCCATGGAGGTGAGTCCGCCTTCTTCCAGCACCTGCTTGAGAATGTCCTCAATGTTCATGTCCAGAAAAATTTCATTGGCCCGATGCAATGACAACTGCCACAACCGCGGAACCAGCACCGCACGATACAGTGTGTATTCGCCCACCTGATGCAATTGTTCAAAATTCGAAAGAATACCATGGACGGGTGCCTCAGAATCGCCCACTTTCATGGTAAACGTGCAGGGATTGTGAAGCATGGCTTCCATATCAATCTCGGCACTTTTTGATTTCAGGTCAATGGTGTACTCATATGGTGTTGAAAGAGACTCCACACCCTTGAATGAGACAACAAACAGGGTTTCATCAGGCTTTACGGCCTTGCATGCAAATGTATAGGAAAATTCTGACATGAAACCTCCTGACAAAATTAAAACATTAAGAAGTCATCCTTTGAACGCTCTCTAACGTTTTTAAGGATTCATTGTCAAATGGTTTATTCATGTGTTGATGAGGAAATTCTGGTGAGGCATGTTTCAAAAAATTTGTATTTGACATTGTTGGACTTTGAATATTTGGGGTTGGTCATATTTTCGGCCACAAATTGTAGGGGCGAACCTGTGTGTTCGCCCTGATCCCGGGCAGACACGCGGGTCTGCCCCTACGGGACAAAACCCAAACCGGGTGGTAAATCAACGACCGTTTTTTTACACATGGCCGGGAATGAACCTGAAAACGACCTAAAATGCTCTCTAACGTTGTTGAGGGGCCATTGTCAAATCGTTTATCCGATACGTACCCAATCAAAAGTTTTTTAACATTAATCTGGTTTCTGACGTCTCATCAGAAACAGTCCCATAAAGCACCTCTGGTGCCCTTCCACGGCGCTTTGACATGGAATCAACGATAACTTGAAGGATTTGATCTCCAAAGCTGTAAATCCTGAACAGAAACTTTTACGTTGAAAGGTTGGCTACCAACAGATAAAGATAAGGATGAATCACAGTTATTTGTAATAATTCTATTAACTCATAATTTAGGAGGTCAGAATGGATCATGTCTTAACGTTACACGTTCCGGAAGAGACTTATATGAACCTTATAAGAATCGCTGATAAAACCGGGGAACCTCCTGAAAAATTGGCTATCCAATGGATTCATCAGGCAATCCGGCAACCCCTCACAGATCCATTGGAATCGTTTATTGGAGCTATACAAAGTAACGTTCCAGAGTGGGCTGACCATCACGACCAATATTTAGGGTCTGAATCCTTGAAATCTGAATGATCTTCCGCGTCGCATTGCCGCTGGATGACATCAATATGGCTAGTGTTTATGAAATACTTCCAGGAATTAGGGGCACATCCTCGTGGTATTCATCATTGATGGGCAAAGCGTCCTTTGACCGTAGCAAGAGCGTCGATGTCTCACAATAAATTGTTTCTGACTTACTGCAAAAAATTTGTATTTGACATTGGGTACCTCGCATATTATAGCCACCATTAAGAATTCTGCTGGATCCAAGTCTGGACGGCATGTTTTCGATTCAATTCATTCTCAAAGTGTTTGAGAATTGTTTGTTCATTAACAATCAGAGGAGTTGTTATGTTTAAAAAATTGGTATTCGTTGCAATGGCCGCATCAATCATTCCTGTTTCTTCCCTGTTTGCTGATACAGGTGCTGGTTGTGGTTTATCCACTGTTGTCCCCTGGGTCAATGAGAACAAAACTGTTCTGCAAAAATTACTGGCCGGAACCACCAATGGTATTTCCGGAAACCAGAGTTTTGCGATCACCACTGGAACACTTGGATGTACCAATGAGGGATTTGTCAAAAATGAAGAAAAAGCACGCATGTTTGTCGCTTCAAACTTTGACAGCCTGAAAACTGATATTGCTCAGGGACAAGGAGAATTTCTGTCCACACTGGCGCAAATCATTGAAGTTCCCGCATCACAACAGCAGGAATTTTATTCGTTCACACAATCCCATTACACTCAATTATTCCAATCCGCGCAAACATCTCCTCAGGAAATGATATCCCAGTTGAGTTCACAACTGCGAACCCATCAATCCCTGAACTCCATCGTGATGTAATTGGCCGGTTCCCTCCGCCAATAACACACAGGGACTGGCTTTGGTCAGTCCCTTCTCCCTGCCTGATTGATGCACAGATTCTTTGCTTTCATTTCTTTATTGCTGGTGTTTCAGGGCAGTTTATCCTCTGTTCATGCGATTCCCCCAGATCAGCAGACCTATCTGATACAGCTTCAACATCACAGTCGGGAACTCAAACTGGCTGAAAAACGCTATTGGCACATTTTACTGCATTACAAATCAACCCTGACGGGTGAGTGGTTGAGCGAAGCCGATGGACCTGATTTTTTCTTTTCGCCAGAAGGCCAGACCAACCCTGAAGCAGAACTGGAAGCAACCCTTGCTTTTCTGTTTTCAGATATTGCCCGGGGACGGTTCAAGCAACCCCCGATCTGCGCATTCCCGGCCAGATACCAATGGATCAAGGAGCAACTGAATATTAACACGGAGTATCTCCCCCACGTTGAATGCCCGGATTATGAAAAGTTTCTCAAACTGGTAAATCCGCAAGCCATCACACTTGTGTTTGCATCGGCCTATATCAACAGTCCGTCTTCCATGTTTGGTCACACGTTTTTCCGTCTGGATCAAAAAACCGAGGGTCCCCCGACCCCCTTGCTGGATTATGTCATCAATTATGCGGCAAACACCTCCACCGATGGAGGTGTGATGTATGTGCTGAATGGTCTGGCAGGTGGTTTCAAGGGCACATTTTCCATCATGCCCTATTACATGAAAATTCAGGAATACAATGAGTGGGAAAGCCGGGATCTCTGGGAATATCGCCTCCAGCTTTCACCTGAGCAGATTCAACGGATCCTTCAGCATTTATGGGAACTCAGCAATACCTATTTCGACTATTTCTTTTTCAAGGAAAACTGTTCCTATCATTTACTGTCCCTGCTGGAAGTTGCTGACCCCGAGCTTGACTTTCAATCGCGGTTTCATGTGTGGGCCGCACCGGTTGAAACATTGAGGATGGTGGCCCGACAGCCGTCTCTTGTCAGAGACGTCGTTTTTCGGCCCGCTCGTAGCACGCATATCCGTTTCAAATACCAGCAACTGTCCGAACAGGAACAGCAATGGTTTCATCAAATCACGCAACAGATTGACAACGTGCGACTCCCTGAATTTGAACAACTGGATCCAGCCCGTAAAGCCGCCATTCTGGATACGATCAGTGATTATCTGCGCTACCAGATGGCCGAAGACAAAAACAACCGTGCCTTATATCAGGAACAGCAACAAACTATTCTAAGCGCTCGAAGTCAATTAGGAATCCCAAGCCCTCCCCTCGAAATTCCACCTGTTACCCGTCCGCCTGACGAAAGTCATGAAACCTCAAGGATTATGCTGGGCACAGGCATGAACGACGGCATTTCTTTTATGGAACTTGGCCTGCGAGCGTCCTACCATGAACTGATGGATAATACCTCCGGTTATTCACCGGGCGCTCAAATTGAATTTTTCAACCTTCGTCTGCGTTATATCCCGGCAAATTCACAGGTGCAGATGCCTCAATTTCTGTTGATCAACGTCCTGTCGCTGTTTCCCATGGATTCTGTTTTTCGGCAGATTTCCTGGAAAGCGTCTGTTGAATTGTATCAACCCACTTATGAGATTTGTGAAGATTGCCTGCTGTTTCGAGGCACTGGTGGAATTGGTCTGGCATCATCACAAGAATGGGATCATCGGACTTTTTACTATGGTTTGCTGGAAATGATGCTGGACTATGGACCGGCCCTTCCTGAAAACTATCGACTGGGCGGCGGACTAAGACTGGGCACGATGACAGACCTGACTCCACGCTGGAAATTGCACGGGTTTTTATACACGCAAGTATTCCAGAAATCGTCGGAAACAGTGATTTCTGAAGGGGTGGTGCAACAACGTTACACGCTTGAGCAGAACCAGATGCTTCTGCTCGAAGGAAAATGGCAGGAAAAACATCAAGAGTGGAGCCTCAAGTTCGGTCTTAACTTTTAAGAACCGGAATTTTCAGGAGGTCTCTTTCCAAAAATCCGTTGTACCGCCTTGTTGGGGAATTTATCCGTTGAGGGTAAGAAAAAACTGAGGTTTGATTTTGAATTTCTGACTCAAGGCTTTGATATGACGCAAATTTAACTCTCTCCTTTCATTCAAAATATCTGAAACATATCCTTGTGAACCAAATATATCGGTCAAATCTTTTTGCTTTAAATCGTACTCTTGTATCAAATATTTCAATAACTCGATGGGTGATAAATCCGATGCCATTTTTTCGAGTTGCTGAACTTCAGAGAAATGTTCCATTTCATACTCGTCAATCACCTCTCCCAAGAGGTTAATCAACATGAAGACAGGATGATCATCAGGATAATCTTGTTCGAGAAGATCTTCCATCAATCTGACTTTTTGTTGATACTCTTCATCATTGGTGGGGTAGGTGAAAAAATCTGAAATACTTCTCCAATGATTTTCAATGCGTTCCAATATTTGTGCTTGCATTTTATTCCTTCCATTTTTCTTTATCATATTCAACGTGACTGAGAATATGAAGGATGAATACCTTCTTATGCAGAAAATTAATCCTGGCGATTAGACGATATTTGTTACCACCAATATTAAAAACGGTTCGTCTTCCAACCATGTCCGCACTGGGGAAAATCAATTTTAATTCCACATAATTGCTAAATTCTCTGTTTCTGAGAATTTTGTACCAATCCAAAAGAGCATTTTTTGCATCCGCATGAATTTTTGAAAAATCTTCAATTTTTTTCTTGCTGATAATGTGCATATTCTCTCTTCCTTTTGGATTTCTGCTTGAATACGCTGTTAGTTATCATTCTTTGCGATATACAACAAGCACAAAATCACTTTTTGCGATATACACATCCACAACACATTCCTGCCGATATATTTGTTATCGGCCTTGGCCTTATCCAGTCGTGAATCGAAAATTCTTTAAAAAATCTTAAAGAAAAATGGCAGGAGAAACACCAAGAATGGAGCCTCAAGTTCGGTCTTAACTTTTAAGAGCTGGGATTTTTCAGGAGGTCTCTTTAAGGTAATCGCCCAGAACTTTGATAAACTCATTCACATTCAGCGGTTTGGTGAGATAGGTGTTGACTCCGGCATCAATCGCTTCGGCCATCTGCTCTCGCATTGCGTCTGCGGAAACCCCTACGATAGGCAGGTTTTCACATCCCGGCATTTGCCGAATGATCCTGGTTGCGTCCAGACCATTCATCACCGGCATGAACATATCCATGAGGATCAAATGCGGTAACTGGTTTTCCTGCACCATCTGTTTCACAGCGGCGACAGTTTGCTCGCCATCACCGGTAAACACAGGTCTCACACCCCATTTATTCAATAAAATTTCATACATCCGCTGATTCATCGGTTCGTCCTCCGCCACCAGCACCCGACTGGCGGGATTGATATGGATAGCAGACCAATCCTGCTTTTGCGCTTCTGATGGATTGACTTCGAGAGATTCCACGGGAATCCGGACTGTGAAACAGGAACCTTTCCCGATTTCGCTCTGCAATTCAATCCGTCCACGCATCAGTTCTACCAATTGTTTGACCAGACTTAGCCCCAACCCGGTACCGCCATAGCGCCGTTCAATGCTCAAATCAGCCTGTTCAAACGCATTGAACAGACGCTCCTGGCGATCGTTGGCAATCCCGATGCCTTCATCAACCACCGCCATCACCAATTCACTGTAAACCACCCTGGCTTTCACCGTGATCTTTTTGCCAACCGGCGTGAATTTCACTGCGTTTGAGACCAGATTCATCAAAATTTGATTGATCTTTGTACGGTCAAGAAACATGGTTGCCGGCAATGAATGATCCAGGTCAGGAGACAGAGAGATATTTTTTTCCAGCACCTGGGATTTGTGAATCTGGATGATGCCTTCAATGAGTGTTTTTAAATCGACACGCTCCCGAACCAGTTCGACCTTACCTGCTTCAATTTTTGCCAGATCCAGAATGTTGTTGATCAGTTCCACCAAATGCTTTGCCCCGGCATGGATATAATTCACATATTCTTCCATCAGCGGCAGATTCGCGGGGTCTTTCGAATCCCGCACCAGCACATGGCTCAAACCGACAATGCTGTTGAGCGGATTTCTGATTTCATGACTCATATTGGCCAGAAACACACTCTTGGCACGGTTCGCCTGTTCGGCGTTTTCCTGCGCACGCTTGAGTTTCTGTTCCATCTCAACCATATCCGTTACATCCTGCACTGTTCCCAGCGAATGCAGTGGTTGCCCCTTGTCCTCATACGTTGTGGTGCAACGCTCACGCACATATTTCAAGGTACCATCCTTCAGCAATAACCGATGGACAATCTCATAGGGTTCCTGTTTTGCCAGGGAATTGGCATAAGCCTCATTCACCATTTCCCGGTCCTCAGGATGAATGTTTTCCAGAAAAGCTTCATAGGTTGCCCCGAAAGATTGGGGTTCCAGACCGAATATGCGGTAGATCTGATCTGACCAGTAAAGACTGCCTGTCCGCAGATCCAGTTCCCAATGTCCAATCTGGGCAATCTGTTGAGCTTCCTTGAGACGTTCCTGCTCATTGAGAATGCGCTTTTCCAGCGTTTTAAGTTCAGTCAGATCTGTTGCCACCCCGCAGACCGCATACAGTTTTCCCGACTCATCATACATCGGAAATTTATAAGTCAGATAGGTATGCAGACCATCCTTATGAGACACCTGTTCTTCCGTTGAACACGGGCGCTGTTCCTGTTGTACCAACCGGTCCCTTTCCTCCAGTTTGCGAGCCACGTCATGAGGTAACAGATCAAAATCTGATTTTCCGATAATATCGGGTACGTCACGATGAAACTGTTCCGCAAACTTTCTATTCACCAAAATAAAGTGTCCCTGTAAATCTTTCATAAAAATAGCATTGGGCGCGTTATCCACAATGGTCTGAAAATGTTCTTCAGTGCGTCGACGTTCCCTGATCAATCGTCCGACTTTTTGACCACTCCACCAAATCGCCAGCGCGCCAAGCAACCCGATCAGCAGATGAGATACAACAGCAGTCTGTTTAATATCCCTTTCAATCTTTAAGTAAGGCGCCATCGGCAGTGATAACCCAACCCCGCCCCTGACATCTCCCACCTGATACCCCTGGTGTTCATGACACTTGAGACAACCGGCCGTTGTGATCATGGCCCCCATCATCCGCAAATAAGGTTTCCCGTCAATCTCTGTGAATTCAATTTTCTCCTGTTTTCCCTGCTGAAATTCCCGCAGTGCCTGTTGTTCCCATTCATCCGGAAAGTTATCCGGATTCAATGGTCTGTCACTGACAATTCGCCCGGGAACCCCATACAGGGCACCAAAATCACGCATCATCTCTCTCAGCATATAGGCTGGATTCATGAGCGTCAGCTCTTTGCCCCCGGTGGTTACCACATCCCGCTCAGGCAGAAACTCCAGCCAGGGATTGGGTGGTGTCTTTTCGGTGGGCGGCACATAGACACCGCCATGCTTGTTCGCCCAGGCACGGAAGGCCTGATCCTTGGTGAAATGGGTGCGGGCACCATCCATTGCCATCTGTTTGATCTGTGTTTGTGATTGATAGATATTCCACAGCATCAAGCCAAGAGTCATTCCCAGCCATAACAAAATCAACAGTCCTGTGTAATAACGCATCATTTTGTCAGAGGTAGCTTTCATGTATCCTCAGATTGTTGATTATTCAGGGATCAACCCATTTTCCATGTTGTTTGATGAGCTCAATCAGATGCTCCACCGCTTCTTTTTCCGGGATGTTTCGCCGGACACATTCCTGCCCATGATACAAACTGATTCGCCCTTCACCGGAGCCGACATAGCCAAAGTCGGCATCGGCCATTTCGCCCGGTCCATTGACCACGCACCCCATGATGCCGATTTTTACTCCTTTGAGGTGAGCTGTCCTGAGTTTGATTGCTTCAGTGGTTTGCTGGAGATCAAAAAAGGTTCGTCCGCAGGATGGACAGGAAATAAAATCTGCCTTGAACAACCGCACTCTGGTGGCCTGTAACACCACCCGGGCAAACAGTAACAGTTCTGCGGAACCGGATTCCGGGCATACCAGACAATCCAGTGTATTTTCTGAAATCAGGGCACCGAGTTCACCGGCCAAAGCCCAACGGAAAGCCGCGTTTTCCGGCAAAACAAAACCGACAGGCCAACGCGCTCCCGCGGAGTCCAGAATTCCGGTGAGGCGTCTGACCGGGTACAAGGGATGCTCTCCCTGAACAAGAATCAGACGCGGCGACAAACTGTTTTTCCCTGATTTTATCCATCCTGCCAGATCGCCATCTCTCACTATCTGCTCTGATAAAACAATATTTTTTCCAAGGGAACACGCCTGTTGCCATTCTTCAAGGGAAGTCACCTGCTGACACTGACCGACCGGGAGCAAGGCGTCGATGCCTTCTTCCATGACAGCGGATGTTCCTGAATCGAGTTTCAACAACCGAAAGGTTTGATCACCACCCACACCTGTTTCCGAAATCGTGACAGATTCTGTAACACGGCGTTCGGAGCGCAACGGGATTTGTTTGTAAACACCGGGCCAAAACACCGTGTTTTGCTGAAAACGCCGGAGCTGTTCCAGAATCTCCCGGGCCGCTGGAATTTCCTGCACTGAGGGTTCCGTCAGAGAAACACGGATGGTATCCCCCAGGCCATCACACAGCAGGCTGGCAATTCCCGCGGCGCTTTTGATGCGGCCATCCAATCCATTACCGGCTTCAGTGACGCCCAGATGCAGCGGATAATCCATGCCCTCTTCATCCATTCTGAGTGCCAGCAGACGATAAGCCTGAGCCATCACCAGAGGATTGGAAGATTTCATGGAAATGATGATGTCATGATAATCGTACTTCCGGAATATCCGTATAAATTCCAGTGCGGATTCCACCATTCCTTCCGGTGTGTCGCCATAGCGATTGATCACACGATCCGACAACGAACCATGGTTGGTGCCAATTCTTAGTGCACGTTGATATTTTTTGAGTTGTGTGATCAAGGGTTTGATTTTCTGTTCAATGCGGTTCAGTTCTTCCTGATACTGCTGTTCCGTGTATTCACGGATCATGAATCGTTTGGAATCGGCATAGTTGCCTGGATTGATCCTTATCTTTTCCACAAACTCACACGAATTCACCGCCAGTTGCGGATTAAAATGAATGTCCGCGATCAACGGAATTTCCAGTCCGGCATCACGCATCCGGTGGCGGATTTCCGGCAGGGCCTCCACAGCTTTATGGTTAGGCACGGTCAAACGGATCATTTCACAGGGTGTGCGTGACAACGCTTCAATTTCAGCCATCACGCTGACGAGATCGCACGTATCCGACGTCAGCATGGATTGAATCCGTAGGGGTTCAGTTCCACCCACACCGACATTCCCGACCTGCACGACCCGAGTTGAACGACGCTGATAAAACAATGGAATATTAAACAGGCTCATGGATTTTTCCGTTTCTTCAAAGATTTTTCATGATGAAGTCCGTTGGCTTCACCGGCAGAACAACGATAAAAAGGCTTCCCTTTTCCTTGACACTTTCTACAAAAATCCGGCCATGGAGGAGGTCCACGAGTTTTTTGGTAATTGTCAGGCCGAGACCTGTTCCTTCATAACTGCGATTGTAACCGGAACTTTCCTGTTTGAATTCATCAAAAACATGCGGCAGAAAATCCTGACTGATGCCAACCCCCGTATCTTCCACAATGATGACCGCCTCTTGTTGATCTTCCTGTTGTTTCATATTCAAATGAATCTGAATCTTGCCTGTTTTGGTGAACTTCAAGGCGTTTTCCATGAGTTTACGCAGTATTTTGGTCAGCATGGAAGGGTTTGTCATAATCATGAACCGTTTCAATTCAGTGTGGAATTCCAGCAAAATTCCTTTTTCACGAGCCAGACCTGCAAACGCATCCAGAAAAGACTGGCATTGAGCCACCAGATCGCATTCAAGCCATTCCGTAACACCAGACATCGATTCCAACTGTGCGAGATCCATGATGTTGTTCATCGTGTCCAGCAGACGTTGACCATTTTTGCTGATGTAATTCACCATCGTCTGCCCATCCTCACTCTGAACCTGATCTTTCAGCAACGAAGCAAAGCCCAGCACACTGTTCAGCGGAGTCCTGATTTCATGGCTCATGTTGGCCAGAAAGCTGGTTTTCAACCGGCTCATTTCTTCAGCTTCTTCCTTGGCACGAATGAGAGCCTGCTGAGACAGTTTTTGCGTGGTCACATCCCGAATCACCAGCAGCAGTTCCTCTGCTGAAACATTCACGATACGCGACTCAAAAAACACCGGTTTTTCCTCACTCTTAAAAACATATTCAAAATCCCTGACGGTTCCAGTATCCGGAGACGGACCTTTGAGCAGTTTGATCCATGACATATAATCATGAGGCATGATCTGTTCCAGTTTTTTCCCGACAAGATTCTGGGTCAGGAAAGGGAATGTTCCCTTGGAGGGTGGCGTGTATTGTAAAATCACACCTTCATTGTTGATCAGAAACAGCAGATCAGGAATGGAATCCAGCGTGGCCTTGTTGCGGAATTGGCTGATTTCAAGATGTTCCAGAGTTTTTTGCAGTTCAATATTTTTCCGCAGGTGAATCACGCCATACATCAGGTTATCCGCCAATTGTTTAAGCAACTGAACTTCATCCGGACGAAACGCATACGGTTCAGACGCATAAATGTTCAGACAGCCTAAAACTTTGCCCTCAGAAACCAGAGGAATTGCCATGGATGACGCATAACGGCGCTTGATCGCGTTTTCCCGCCAGCTCCGGTATTGAGGATTATACAGCATATCCTGAACGATCGAGGGTTTACCGGTTCGAACCGCTATTCCAGAAGGTCCTCGTCCATATTCATTATCCCCCCAGCTCAAACGAATTGTTTTCAAATAACCATCCGTAAATCCCGCTTCAGCCACAGGAACAATCCGCTGTTCTTTATCGTCTGAAGCCCAGCCAATCCAGGCCATGCGGAAGCCCCCTTCATTGACCAGAATTTCACAAATCTGACGCAACAAAGGTTCCTCTTCCTCTGCGTATACAACGGCCTGATTGCCCTGACTCAAGACTTTTAGTGCCCGGTGGGCTTCTATCAAACTGATATTGGACAACTGATATTCGGTGATATCCTTGCCATCTACCAAAAAACAATCCAGCGATTGATCCTGAAACGACAATCGCCGGAATCGCCATTCAATCCAGTGAATCCGACCTTCGCGTCCGATCCAGCGTTGCCTGTAAGACTCCGGTTCTACACCCGGCAACAGGCCCGAGAGGATTTTCATAATTTTGGCATGGTCCTCAGGAACAATGAGATTTAAAAAAGATTGCCCATGCAGTGTTCCATGTTTTGCGGAGAAACAGGCATCAAAAGCGGTATTGGAAAAGCACACATGCAGATTTTCAATACACAAACAGGCGACAAATTGAGCCTGTGTGTCCAGAATTTCTCTGAGAAAACTGTTGTTGAGCGGCCCCTCAATGTCCAACAGGGCACTCAATTTTCCGCAACAATCTGACATAAATGGTTTCTCCAACCACTGAAATATGTGTTGCTGTAAATTTTCTGGTGACGGCAACCGATTCAAGCCCTCGCACGGTGTCATTCCGTGCTTGACACGGAATCCATCGGCGCACTCCTGGATCCCCGTTTTCACGGGGATGACATCGTGGCGGGCCACAGGATTTCATCACCAAATTATTTACAGCAGGAAATATGTGAACAATGACAAAAACAGAAAATCACACCATACTCTTTATATGTCAGCTAACATAATCTCGCCGACTTTGTGAAGCTTATAATCCACTCATTGTATGAATCCACATCAAAATTCTTGATCCTTTGTGGATTTAAACGCTAAATCAATTTTATACCATTTTTTATTTTTGCCCTGTCATCCGAATCGGTTTCATGATTGATGCTCCTGTTTCTTTCCGGCTATTGTGTTCATACCTGTTGCTTCTGACGGTATCCACACAGACATTATGGGGTGCCCCCACTCCAGTTTCTGAAGCCACTCCGCAGATACAGGCACCCACACGCCAGATCGCCCAAACCACGGATGACGAAGAAAGCAATTTTTCACTGAACAATGTCAAAGAACGGGTCTTGTATGAACTGGCCAAACAACAGAACAGATCCAATCTGTATCAATATTATCTGGAAAAATTTCCCAAGGGAGTCTTTGCTGGAGATGTCGCGCAAAAATGGCTGGAACGACTCAGACAGTCCCCTGACACCGTCTGGAATCAACCACCGATTCAAAGCAATTGCCCGGAAATTTTCCAGATTCTGGGAAAAAGTCTGAATATCCGTGAAAAACCAAATCTCAAAGCAGCTAAACTCGGCAGTTACTCCCCGGAGGATATGATCTGTGTGCTTGAAAAACAGCAGGACTGGAACCGAACCCCCAAAGGCTGGGTGTATGCGGCATACATGAAACCAGATCCACGGTTCAGTGGCGGGCTTGATCTGTTCCTAGTGTATCAGACGCTTGTCAAAAACCCTGAATATCTCGAACAGGCAAAAACCCTGCGAGAGTCAACCCTCAGACAATGGGCACTGAACCAACGAACGATTGAAGCCTACGACCGTTATCTGAAAAATTATGAGAGTGACCCAAATGCTAAAGAACTGATCAATACACGAGAGGATCTGAGATTTGAACAGGCCCTGGCCCAACATACCGCGGCCGCCTATGATCTGTATCTGCAGGAATATCCCAAAGGGAATTATCGTTCTGAGTGTGTAAAACTCCGGGAGCACGCATTGTTTCAATGGACACTGATGCAAAACACACAGGAAGCCTATGGAACATTTCTGCAAGCCTATCCTTCCTCCTCCTACCGCAGTCATATCCGACAACTGTTGAGAAATCTTACAAGCTCAACACCTTGAGAATAATTGATTTTATTTCACACAGACAGGCTGATTTTGCTGGAAACCTTTAACTTTTTCCGAACAATCTGAGACGTGGTGTCAATCGTCATATTGAGAATCGCCGTCACCAGAATCAATAAAAACGCCTTGTCCAGCTTGTCATCAGAAATGGCACTGTCGATATAAAAGCCCAGGGTGTAAACTCCAAGAATTCCCAGAATGGCGGATTCCCGCATCATGATTTCCCAACGATAAAACAGAAACGCCAGAAACTGTCCGTAAACTCTGGGAAGGACTTCAAAAAAGTAGCGGTTCAACTTCCCCGGAGGCGCATCAAATCTCAATGCAATCAGGTTGGCATGATTGCCCGTCAGATACCCCAGAATTGCCCCGTTATGCAGTCCAATCGCTAGAAAAGCAGGCAACATGGAGGGTCCCCACAGATGCACAAACACATACGCCAGAATATACTCGGGCGTGGTTCGCATCACAATCAGCGTGTAATAAACCACTCGCTCCAGCCACTTGACCGAAAGATGCCGGCAAATCCCCGGAAACGTGGTCAATGTCACGATCCCGGTTGTCACCAACGCAATTTGCGTCAACAGAAATGTGTTCCAAACGCCCTTCAAACCTTCAGTGCTGAGAATCCCCCAGGCCCAGTTCCACACGGGTTCCCACGCCCAGATCACGGTGCGTGTTCCATCGTAATAACCAGTTCTGCGCATCGGCCATGGCAGAATTTCATAAGTGAAAAACCGCACCACATTTTCCCAGCGAATGGAAATATCTCTGGATAAAAACGCGAATGCCACCATGACATACAACGGAACCAGGCGTGGTTTTAGCCAGTAACGCAAGGAGGCAATCAGCAGATAAAACAGATAGAGCAATGCGGAAACTTCAGAATATTGACTTTCCCGGAAAGCGGTTTCCAGGTGAAAACCAATAGTTGGCAGGCCGATGAAACCAAGAATGGCACTGGAACGTAACGCGCATTCAAACCGGTAGGTAGTGTAGTTTTTGATATCGGCATAAATCACCGGCAGGATCGAAAAGAAAAACCGGCTCAACAGCGAACTGCCGTCAGGCACTCCCTGCAACGGCCGATGATCAGACTCCTGCAGAATTTCAGCGTAAACCTTGGCAAACACTCCCGCATAGGGAATACCAATGGCCAGCACACCGCATACAGGATTCAACCCGACAATCGGCAAAAAAATGAAGGCCCAGAAAATTTCATGGATGGATCGCAGAAACGCACAGAAAAATCGCACTCCGGCACGATGAAAAAAGAAGGCCAGAAGGCTTCCCAAAACAACGCCGAGCGCAATCCCGCACAAGGCGAACACCAGTGTGTTTAGAAAGGCCTCACGGTAATCATACGCCACTCTGAAATCAGGGGTGACCGCCCCCAGCAGCATTCTGCCCAGTTCATGCCAGGGATCAATCGTGGTGATGGCGATATCAGCAAACACCAGGCAGAACACCGCAATTCCCACAAAAATCAGACTGGTCTTTTTCATGGCTGATACAATGCGGAAAGCAGGTCTGACGAAACCTGACGGGACGGCTGATCAAACAGAATCACGCCCTCACGGATACCGATAATCCGCTGGGCATATTTCAAGGCCAAGTCAACCGCATGCAACGACATGATGAGGGTTTTGTCAATGTGGGTGAGCAGTTCCAGAACCGTTCCCGCCTGATGGGGATCAATGGACGAAACCGGTTCATCCGCCAGCAGGACAGGACTCCCCCGAAACAGGGCACGGGCAATGGACACCCGTTGTTGCTGTCCCCCTGAGAGAGCGCCTGTGCGTTCATGCATCTTTTCCCGCATTTGCAGAGACGTCAGAATGTCGCCAACTTCTTCCACATCCCGGGTCTGAGGCTTGAGCAGATTGAGCAGATTATACCAGGTGCTGTAACGGTCCAGGCGTCCCATGTAAACATTGTGATAGGCACTCAATTGCGGAACCAGCGCATAATGCTGATGCACAAACGCGCATGTTTTGGGCTGTCGTTCATACAAGGTTTGCAGCAACGTGGTTTTCCCGGCCCCGCTTGGACCAATCAAGGCGATTTTTTCGCCCTGCTCAATCCTCAGACTGATATTTTTGAGAGCCGGAGTGTTCTTGTAGGAAACCTGAACATTTTCCAAATGAAATACGGACAAAACCTACTCCCTCAAAATGCCGATTTCCTGTGCGGTATCCAATATGGGCTGATACATGGTATTGTCCGCTTCAATAAAACGATCCCGTGGAAACGTGTCGAGCAATTCCCGATCTTTCATACCGATCAATGCTTTTTGGGTTTTCTGGATGAAGCCCTTGCCAAACACAGCATCAGCATCGCCTCTGATCGTCCAGTTATAATCAGGATACGTGGGTGTTTTCCAGAGCACCTGTACTTTGGTGGCATCGACATTTCCTGCTTTGACTTCATTTTCCCAGACTTTGAAATTCAGCACACCCACCTGATAACTTCCAGACTGCACCAAAGCCAACGTTTTGGAGTGATCACCACTGAATCCGACTCTGCTGAAAACATCTTCCGGAGATTTTTTGAAAAACTGACGGATGTAATATTCCGGCATCAGCCGACCGGAGGTGGAACCTTTGGACCCGAAAGAAAAGGTTTTCCCCTCGATTTTTTCGGGAAAGTCCTCGCCATAAGACAAGCCGGTGCTGGTATGCGCGATGATGTAGGAAATGAAGGTCGTGTCTTCTTCACCCTGAGCAATCGCCAGTGACCCCGGAACGGCCAGACGTGCCTGCACACCGGACAAACCGCCAAACCATGCCAGTTGAACATCGTTGTTCTTGAAGGCCGCGATCGACGCGCTATAGGACTTGACAGGGATGTATTCCACCTTAACGTTCAATTCCTTGGACAAATATTGAGCCACCTTGTTGAAACGCTCTTGCAATCGGGCAGTGTCTTCATCAGGAATCGCAGTGAATTTGAAGGTTTGCGCCAGGCTAACAGCACTCATGAGTGCAATCATGGACAGCAATAGGCAGATTTTTTTTAAAGAAATTTGGAACAACATACACTCCTTGGGTTAATGGGAAAAAATCCTCTTTCATCACGAAAGAAGGGTGCCTGAAACGTCAATCGACAGAATCAGGCAAAATGGAGGGCGATGTTTTCCATGGAAGGCAACACACTACCAATAATCTTTGCTGAAGTCACACCCGCGAGGTGCAGGGCCGTCAGCAAAGATTCCGCCTGAGTTCCAGCGACTGAAAACAGCAGGCCTCCACTGGTTTGAGGATCCAGTGTGAGTTCCTGCTGAAAACGGGTTAAGGTTTTTTCATAACGAGTATATTTTTCAACTTTTCTCCGGTTTGCGAGATTGGCACCGGTGGACATGCCTTTCACATACATTTCCAGAGCTTCACGCATAACCGGCAGATCGGCCACAGTGATTTTCAGGGTCACACCACTGCCGCGTGCCATATTCAGACAATGCCCTGCCAGGCCAAACCCGGTGATGTCCGTTGCCGCATGAATTTCAAATCCGGAAGCCACTTCCGCCGCGGTTTTGTTCAACACCACCAGGTGCTCCAGACATTCCTGAAGAGCTTCCTGAGAAACCCATTGTTTGAGATTGGCATTGAATAACACGCCACTTCCCAACGGTTTCGTCAAAATCAACTGGTCTCCGGGCTGAGCACCGACATTGCGCCAGATTTTTTCAGGATGCACCATCCCGGTGACTGACAACCCGAATTTGGGTTCTTCGTCCTCCACCGTATGCCCACCGACCAGCACGGCACCCGCTTCGGTGATTTTGTGCAGTGCTCCGGCAATGATACCATCCAGAATATCCATCCCCAATTTATCAGATGGAAATCCGACCAGATTCATGCAGGCCAGTGGTTTGCCACCCATAGCGTACACGTCGCTCAGAGAATTTGCCGCGGCGATCTGCCCGAACAAAAACGGGTCATCGACCGGTGGTGTGATGAAATCCACCGTCATGACCATCGCCTGCTCGTCATTCAGACGATACACGCCGGCATCATCGCTGGTTTCAATTCCCACCAGTACATTCGCATCCTTGACTGCGGGCAGTGTTGCCAGCAGGTGATCCAGTCCGACCGGACTGAGCTTGGCCGCTCAACCGCAGGTTTTGGCCAGACTCGTCAAGGTTGGTGTCTTGAATAAATCAATCAATCCCATATTGGCCCTGAAAGAGGAAACATATCAAAAAAAACGCTCACGAAGCGCGTAAAATATACATTTTGCGGCGATGCGCAAGAAAATATATCCGGACAGGAAAGACTCCGTGATTTTGTCGAACCATGTTTTCAAAGAAACCGTTGATAATCCGCATGAATTCTCATCAAAACATCAACCTGAGTCGCGTCATCCTTCAGAAATGAAAAATCCGCAAAATCAAATCCCGGAGCCACGGTGCAACCCACAAGACTGTATTCACCCGTAGTTTCAGAGGCCTGATACACCTTGGGCGGAACAATGGAGACATACGTTTCACATCCAGGTCCCAGCATGGTTTCAGCAAGTTGAACCCCATCAAACTGTATCAATCTGAGAGGAGATCCTTCATAAAAATTCCAGATTTCATCATGCAGAACTTTATGGAATCTACTGATTTGTCCCTTGACCAGCAGAAAATAAATGTGCGTCACCGCACTGCGTGGTGCCATGGCCACAGGTGAAACCACCGATTGTCCTGAACGATAGATTTCAAGGTAGTACCCACCTTCAGGATGTGGCGACAATCCGTATTTTTCAATTATTGTTTGCATAGAATCTCTATCAGGTGAGCCATCGAATTTCGCGCTATTGAATAATGGGTGTCTGGACCACGACCTGCGATTGTTGAGAGGTCAGCCATGTCTGTTCAAGGTCGCGGTTGGAGGGAGCCGCCCAGAACATTAAATTCAGTCCGTCCAGGTCACGACAATCATCCACAGTCACACCGCGGGAAGGGGTGGCCGCAAGACTGATCGGGCATTGAGGTGTGTCATCAAGGTCATCAAATAAATCACCATTCCGTTCACTGGTATGAGACAACCCCAACCAGTGTCCCATCTCATGCGCCGCGGTTTCCCCCAGTAATTTGATATCCAGTGTTCCAGTGCTCAAACCACCGCGAACGTGTGCATTCAGACCGATCAACACGCCGCTGTACCGGCTTTTGATTCCATGAGGACCGGGAATTCCGCTGGAAATCCCCAACAAACTACCTCGTGAGGAAGAGCCTCCAATCAGATCTTCCACAAAAAACAAATTGGCCCGTGACAAACGGGACTGGCACACCATGCTGACGGTTGTGTCCTGATTGAAATCCGCTGTGATGGTTTCAAATGCTGAATCCGTGATCTGTGCGACCGGTTCATAAACAAGTTGAATGCCGACGTTGGCGTAAATAGCAACCACACGGTCCATGGCCTGCTGAATCTGAGCGGTGGTGAATGATGTTCCTGTCAGATAGGGCTGAATCACGATGGTCCGGGTAACCGGCATCGAATTGTTTCGTAAGCCAAGAAAAACCTGCCCTGAAGACTTGCCGCTGATCACTTCAAACGTCCATACACCTGCTTTTGTCAACGTGTCTGGCAAAACAGGCTGACGGCCCATACCAAAAAACCAGAGCGAACACTTCCCTGGAAGCAACTCGTCTCCCTCAGGATTGATCAACGAACAGATCTGAATACCATCAGGATCGGTGGAAGGTGGATCTTCAAACGCCATGACCTGAAAAGACAGGGTGTCTTCAGGAACTATAAACGCCTGTTTGGAAGAATAGTATCCTGATTTTTTTCTGGTGAAACCGTCCAGTTCAATTTCATGCAGGGAAAATGCGGGTAACGCCGTATCGCTGTCATTCCATGCGGTATTCACACAATCTTCCGGTGCGACAGATTCTCTGGAAGACAAGGCAGGATTGTTCACAATGGTTCGGTTTTCTGTGGCAGGCGTTGGTTTTTCATCAATGGCACAGCCCATTAAAATAATCCCTGTGAGCCACAATATCAGCCATGTTCCGCGGAAAATTGTACTCGCTGAGGTCAAGTCATCAAACAGTCTGGATCGCTTCATTGGCACTTGACTCTCCAGGTGTCATCAGGTTTTTCTGTTCGATCAGTCGGTTTGCTTCCTGATGTTGTGATTTGTCCAGCATAAACGCCAGATCATAACGGTCGTTTTCCGCAGGCTTGAAGGATTTTGCGCTGAGTGACAACCATACATACGCCTGCACCAGATCCTTTGAGGTTCCCAGACCATGTTCATAGCACACGCCAAGACTCCATTGTGAGAGAGGATCGCGCAGATTGGCTGCTGTTTTCCAACATTCAATGGCCTTACTCATATTGTGTTCAACACCCTTGCCGTCTTCATAGCAACGTCCCTGTTGATAGAAACCTTCGTTCAGGTTGTGTTGGGCCACCTTTGAAACGAATTCAAACCATTCTTTCCCGAAAAAATCTGTGTCCGATGACGGATCTGGCTTTCCCGCAAAAAACTCAAGAGCCGGAGCAAAGCCCTGTTTAAACGCTCTGACTCTACATTGCTGAAGTTCATGCTCTGAGAAAACACCTGGTAATTTTTCCAAATGTTCTGCCAGGTTCCAGCAGGATTGGCCATCACATAATTGTTTTTTTGCCAGAATTCTTTTTTGTACGGCTTTTTTGTGGCGCATATAATTGAAGGTAAACAACAGGATCACAACGACCATGATCACGCCAACAAAGGCAACCACAACCAGGATTTTTATGGCACCCAACATGACTGAATCCTTTCATGTGTTAAAAGAAGTGACCGAGTCACTCAATCGTGTTTGTGTTCATCAAGACGTGGAATTAATTCCGCGAGATTACAGGGACGGTGGGTCGCGTTGAGTTGCTCTTTCAGAATTTTGTGCCATGCGGTGTAACATGCGCCCGCGGAACCCGGCAGACAAAACACATACGTTTTATTGGCCACTCCCGCAATCGCTCGTGACAGCATGCAGGATGTTTTAATTTCTTCATACGACAACCAGCGGAACAATTCACCAAAGCCTTCCAGTTCACGGTCAAGCAGAGGCAGAACAGCCTCTGGCGTACTGTCACGCCCGGTGACACCTGTTCCCCCCGTCGTCACAACCACCTGAACCCGAGGATCGGCGATCCATTGGGAAACAACAGCCCGAATCTGATAGATATTGTCCGGAACAATCCGTTTTTCAATCACATGATGTCCAGCCTCTGTCACCATGGAAACCAGCAAAGCGCCTGATTTATCTGTCGTTTCATCCCGTGAATCTGAAATGGTCAGAATCGCGATTGTCAACACCTGAACAGCACCGGAATCCATATTGATTACTCCTGAATTTTTTAGAAATTAATGAGGAACATGACTGAACCCTCAGGCCAGACGGGGAAACAACTCTTTGAGACCATTGGCAATAAATTCGACACCAATCGCCGCCATGACAAGTCCCATCAACCGGAGCACAATATTGATGCCTGTTTTCCCCAGTAAACGGGAGATCGGTTCTGCAACCTTGAAAGATGCCCAGGTTGACAATCCTATGATAAAAATGATCCCTGCCAGCATCAGATGATGCTGAACAGTCTGATCTCTATGGGCATAAATGATGACGGTGCTGATCGCGCCTGGACCTGCAAGTAGAGGTGTTCCAAGTGGAACGATGGCAATTGCCTCACGTTCTTCGGCATCTGTCGCTTCTTCCTGAGTTTGTTTGACAGGACTGATACGGGCCTGAACCATGGACAACGCAATCAATAAAATAAGAATCCCTCCTGCCACACGAAACGACGCGATGGTGATTCCAAAAAAATTGAGCAACGCCTCCCCCATGATCAGCGCACCAATCAGAAGTCCGCACACGGTCAATGCCGCAAGCCATGCTGTTTTTTCACGCTGAGTCCGAGTATAATGTGAAGTCATGTTGATGAAGATGGGAACCACACCCACCGGATCGACAATGGCAAACAAACCAATTCCAAATTTCAGATAATCGTTCCATTCACCCATAATTTTCCGCGTAAGGGGGCATAAAGAAATAACTAGTACATAAGGATGATGTGATGCTCGCTGTTTGTCCTTCCGAACGAAAACCAGGAATCCAGTGGCATTGAACGTTTGGTGGAATCTGGATACCGGATCAGGTCCGGTATGACACGGTGCCGAAAAAGAAAAGTGTACCATTTATTTCTTGGCGGACCCTAACGCTGATTGGACAATCATTTCAAAACCAGCAATCGCAAAATGATGATCCAACGTACATACTTGCTGAAGTTTGTGAGTGCGCATCAATACAAATGACGTGCAATCTGTAAAGCTAAAATCATGATCCTGGTATTGCTTCAGCAATTCCCATGCTTTCATTTCTATTTCTTCAGTCACTCTTAAAATTTGACAAATGCTTCCTGTCCACAGTTTTTCGACAAATGTTTGAAACTGGTGGAGCCTCAAGCGGCGCATACGGAATAGCGTGATCAATTCATCCAGAACATAGTTGGACGTGACAAATGATGCAGTCGTCTGATACAAAGCCTGAGAGACTTGGTCATGGTGCCGATCCTTCTTGTCAAAAAAGGCATAGAACGCACTGGTATCAATGAACACTGAATCACTTGCCATAAATCAACTCGTCCACATGTTCTGAAGTATCACAAAATTCCGTCTCTATCTGGCCTGCAAATTGAAAAAACACATCCTTATATTGAGGCGCAATTTTTCCTTCAGACACGGGTAAAACGATCACCTCGACTTCTTGACCGTTCCATTGTTCCAGACTGTGAAAGGCGATCATTCCATCTTTTATGGTTGTAATTTTTCTTATAGCCTCCATAGGTTCTCCTTAGAAAAGCGTACCCGCATGTACGATAGTGTGGGAGGTGGCAGAGAAAAACCGCTACCTACCTGAAATGCACTTTAATCATTAGATCTGACCTCGATATAAATCACTCACCGGAAAACATAATTCATAATCATTCCAGTCAAGATTTCCATCAACTATTGAAAAGTTCTTAAATTCATTCAGATCGAGATATTTTCGAATATCAGGATGCCTTGATTTGTCTAAAAATGGTTTAAAATCAATAATTCGCTCCTTGCCATCACTAAACAGAAATTTGAGTTTATAATCCGAAATGTACTGAATAGCATTGATATCAATTATTTTTTCAATTACCTCTGTCATTTAAGTCTCCCTGCAATCTTTTCTGTCATGACCTTTCGATGGAATACAAAATAATCAATCCATTTTTGTACGATATTATCAGCGTAATATTGAACAAATTTTCTAAAATCATTCAGTTGAACAGAATCCAATGGTCGCTTTCCCATGACTTCTTCAATTCGAATCTCCAGGATCTCACCCTCCTGAATAATAATCTCAGCTTTGCTTTCTTTTCCCTGATAACGGCCATGCACATGTATGGGTTCATGTTCATTGGAATAAAAGAAAATAATGATTCCAAAATACTCATACAATTTGGGCATAAAATAGTCCTTCAGTACATTCCCCTTTTTGTTTTAATTGCTGGACCGATTGTGCCGAGGAGTGGATGCCATCAAACGCAACAATCCTGCATCCACATATTCTACTCCCTGGCCAGCATGGAATCCGGTTGACCGGTTGAGGCCAGAACAGCCTGCCACAGGGTGCTTCGTCCCGGATACAGAACCTTGCGTTCCTGAATAATCAGGCGGATGGGAATGTTGGTAAAATAATTATTCCAGATCCCAACCACCATGCCGGTTTTCCCTGCCATGCCCGCATGTACCGCAAATTGTGCCAGAAAGCCACTGAAGACAGAGTCCTCTTCATTGGCAGGAACGCTACGAATGCTGTAACTTGGATCAAAATACCGGAGATTGACTTTAATGCCTTCGGTTTTAAAATAATCCGCAATGGCGTTTTTCATGAATACACCAATATCACCGAGTTTGAGATTGCCTGAGGCATCCCGTTCATTCTGTGCCTTGAAAAACTTCTGCCCTGCGCCTTCGGCCACAATAATGACCGCATGACCACGTTTGAGCAACCGCTGTTTCAATACGGAAAGAAACGCGCCTTCCCCTTCAAGATCAAAATCCTGTTCAGGAATCAGCACAAAATTGACATCTTTGGACGACAATGCCGCATTGACAGTGATAAAACCGGAATGGCGGCCCATGAGTTTGACCAGACCAATCCCGTTGCTGGCCCCCTTGGCTTCCACATGCGCACAGGAAATCACTTCCGAGGCTTTGGAAAACGCGGTGGAAAATCCAAATGTTTTTTGGATGAGATGGATGTCATTATCAATCGTTTTGGGAATACCGATCACAGCGATTTTTTCATCACGCCGCATCACTTCCTGGTAAATGGCTTCAGCACCACGCAAGGTTCCATCACCGCCCACGCAAAACAATAGTTTGATCCCCTTTTCCACCAGATAATCCACCATTTCCTTCGGATCCTGAGGACCACGGGAAGAGGCCAGATAGGAACCGCCTTCCTTGTGGATATTCGTGACCATTGATGGTGTGAGTTCGACAGGACGATGCCCATATTTTTTGACCATCCCTTCAAAACCATACGGGAACCCGAGAATCCTGGGAACCCGGTAGCGATAATGCAGTTCCATCACGATGGACCGAATCACATTATTGATTCCCGGACACAAGCCACCACAAGTGACGATGCCGGCAGAAACCCAGGTTGGATCAAAGTAAATTTTTTCATAAGGCCCGGCCTGTTCAAAAGAAAAAAAGTCCTTTTTATAATGCTCACGGGCTTCTTCCGGAGAATTGAAACATACTTTTTCCAGAACAACTGAGCCTTCTGGAACATATTTGGCGTAACCTGCGGGATTCTGAAATTTGGCAGGTCCAAGTGTGTCAATGCGTGTGTCCATCATTCCTCCCTGATCAAATTTTTAATTTCAGACGCTTTCAATAGCTCTGGTCAATTTTTCTCGAACCTGATTTGCGAAATCATCCATGTCCTTGCGTCCTGTCACCTGAACCATGGTTCCCGGATCAATTGCCGCAACTACGGTTTCACCTGTGCCCGGTTCTTCATAAACCACAACATTGCACGGCAACAGCAAGCCGATGTCGATTTCCTCGGTCAGCGCTTTGAAGGCCAACGGTGGATTGCAGGCGCCCAAAATGAGGTAACGGCTGAAATCCTTGTCCAGTTTCTTCTTGAGTGTCGCTTTGACATCAATTTCGGTCAAAATCCCGAAACCTTCCAGCTTCAGTGTTTCAGTGACTTTTTTGACTGCGTCATCATAAGACAAAGTGGTTTTTCTTTTTATTCCATAAGGGCTGTTGATCAAACTCATAAGGGTCTCCTGGCTTGATTATAAAAATTAACGCGAAAATTCACGCCGCTGAATTTATGAAAGCAACCATTGATCTGGTTTTGCATAGGTTGATTTACCCTGAAATAATCATATGAAACAAGTTTTCAGTGAAAGAAATACATAATTTCCCTAAAAGCTACTTCCCGATGAATCCTAGCACTGCAAACAGAATCGAACCGCTGATCGGAACCATGAGCAATGTGACAAGACGCTTGAACTTATAAAATGGACGTCGATATACCATGAAAAATGAAGAACCCACCAGCATCAATAGTCCCAAAAAATGAATTACTTCCATAGGCAACACAAATTGGAGAACATATAGAACGCCCAACCATAGAACACTCCAGAAAACGGGCATACCGAGATAGCCCAACTCCTGAGTTTCGCTTCGAATGTTTCCGATTTCGTTAAACACTGAAAGACGAACGACACCACTCATGACAAACACGTTGATGGCCAAGGTGTCATACCAGGTATCCATTCCCCATAAATACAGAAACAACGAGGGTGCCACCAGATAATCCAGTACATCCACAAAACCATCCAGGTACCGACCGAAATCACGTTCCAAACCCAGCTTGCGAGCCAGCAGACCATCCAGACCATCCACCAGCAACGCCAGAAACATCAAGCTCAGCGCATAGGCAAACCGTTGATGAAGCATCAATCCCATGGATAGTGAAATCAACAAAATTCCGGACAGTGTCAGGCAATCGACTTTGCTTAAACGGATGATAAACATTGGCAGGGCCTCATGCAAAACGATGGTTAAATTGCTATTGAGAATTATGTATGCCCTTGTTAAGTCAAACACAAGAAGTGTTCTTTTCCTAACATTTAACAACGCAGGAGTCCTATGTCTAAGCCTTTCACCAAATTGACTGTTCTCACAATATTGACCGTATTTTTTCAGACGATACTCATGTTCCAGCCTGACGCACAGATACTTATGGCGGCTGAACTGACAGCCCGACAGATCATGGAACAGGTTGATGCCAGAAACAACGGCGATAATGTCACCATGAACACACGCATGGTGTTGATTGATAAAAAAGGTGAACAGCGTGTGCATGAAATTCTATCCTACAAAAAAGACAAGGGGCAGGACCACATGGCCTTGATGATGTTTGTGGACCCGCCCGGAGTCAAGGATGTGGGGTTTCTGACCTATGATTATGAGGATCAGGGCAAGGAAGATGACCAGTGGCTTTATATGCCGGCAGTACATAAGACCAACCGGATCGCCGGAGGAGACAAAAGTTCCAGCTTCATGGGGTCTGATTTCAATTATTCCGATATGTCTTCCGTGGATGTGGATGATTACGACTATGAACTCATGGAAAACACTGAGGTCAATGGTGTGCCTGTCTGGCAGATCCGTTCAACCCCAAAGACACAGGACGTGATTGAGAAAACGGGCTATACCAAGTCCATTCTGTTTGTCAGAAAAGATAATTTTGTGGTGATACGCTCCGCCTTGTGGGTTCATAAACGGAGCCAGATCAAATACATGGAAGTGAAAAATCTGGAATTGATTGACAAAATATGGGTTGCGACAGAAATCCACATGACCACCAAAAAAGGACAGGATCTGCTGCACAAGACCATCCTGAGTCAGTCGAATGTGAAGTTTGATCAGAATCTCAGCGATGATCTGTTTACTCTGCGCCGCCTCGAAAAAGGGACCTGAGACGGCCCTTGTCCTGATTATTGGGCGTTGAGGTATTCCACCGCTTTTTTGATCCCGCGCAGGGTCAGATCTTCCATATGAATCACTTCCCTGATTTTCTGAAGCGTCCAGCTTCCATAGGTGATATCCCATTCATAGGACGGAATGGGATTGAGCCAGACGGAGTATTTGAAGCGTTTGCGGATACGCTGGAGCCATGCGTAACTGGCTTCCGAATCATCACCGGCATCAAAATAAATAGACCCGTAACGTGACACGAGTTCTTCAGGAGCCATGCTGGCATCTCCCATAAAAATCACCCGGGTTTCAGGATTTTCCTCCAGCAGTTTTTTGGTTGGAATCGCTTTGTAGCGTTGGGGATCTGAATAGACCGTCGCATACACTGTGTTGTGGAAATAATAGGTTTTTAATTCTTTAATTCTGTCTCTGAATTTGGAAAACAGCATTCTGGTGACATCCACCCAGGGCATCATGGAAGTGCCACCATTGTCGATCAGCAGGATCACCCTGATTTTATCCCGAAGTTCTTTTTTGAAAATCAATTCAATCTCTCCGCCATTCCGGGATGTTTTATAAACTGTTTCACCAACATCAAGTTCACTTTCAGGTCCGGCGGGAATGATGTTTTTCAGCAAGGACAAGGCCTGACGGATGTTTTCTCCACTGAGTGTGTTGGACGCCGAATAATCAATATAATTTCGCTCGCCAATCACTTTTACGGCTGAACGGTTTTGTCCGCCACCAAACGCACGGACTCCCGGTTGTGCCGCTCCGGAATTACCAAACGGAGAGGTTCCCCCGGTTCCGACCCAGCGATTGCCGCCATTATGGGCTTCCATCTGCTCACGCACCGTATCCCAGAAACGCTTCATCAATTCATCATACGACAAATTCCAGGGCTGAGCCGGCAATTCGCCTCGCTGGATCGCCTGCTGAAGCCACTCCCGGAACTGTTTTGTCTGGAACAAACCCATGTCGCCTTCAGCGATGGCCGGAATATCCACTCCGAAAAAATACATGGCAAACGCACGTTCAAAGGCATCCATGTGTTCGACTTTTTTCACAAAGTTCAACCGTGCGAACAAAAACAGATCATCCAGCGTTTCCACCAGGCCTTTTTCCAGGCCTTTGTAGAAATCAATCACATAGGTCATGCTGACCGGAATGCCATAATCCTGAAGCATGTACACAAAATTGGTAAACATGGGGTTTCTCCCTCCAATGAACCGTGTTCTTGAGATTACCAGCGTTGCCGGGTGTTGGATTTATTATGTTCGCCACCACGGAACGACAAAATATCATTGGTCCGTTTCAGCAGTGTTCCCAGAAATGGAATATCTTTGGAAGACGTCGGAGTGAGTCCTTCAATTTGGAGGGCTTGTAGCCAGTTCAGCAATTCACTGGTTGCAGGAGGTTTTTCATAACCACGTTCTCGAAGTTCATAGAAGATTTTCAGGGCAGATTCCACCAGCCCCTTGTTCACGTCAGGAAAATGCAAGGCGACAATTTTACGCATTTCATCAGGATGAGGAAACGGGATATGGTGACAGAAACATCGACGCAGGAAGGGATCTGATAATTCCCGTTTGGCATTGGAAGTGATGATGATGAGGGGACGCTTGACGGCTTTGATGGTTTCATTGACTTCCCTGATCGTGAATTCGCAGTCTTCGAGTACATCCAGCAGATTGTCCTGCACATCGGATTCCGTCTTGTCAATTTCATCCAGCAACAGAACCACTCGTTCCTCAGCTTTGAACGCCCGGCCAATGGGGCCCCAGATCACATAGTCATAAAACCGGTTCACATCACGTCCTGTGGAACCTGAACCAAACCGTGCGTCATTCAGACGCAACACGGTGTCCTGCACATAACAGACTTCTTCTCCCTTGATGGTCGATTTTGCCCGAAGGATTTCAATGTTCATGTTCAACGCGCGGCTGATTTCAAAGGCCAGTTGTGTTTTACCCGTCCCCGGTTCACCCGTCAGCAACAAGGGCTTTTCCATGACAACAGCCATGTTCACAATTGCCTGAAGTTCCGGGTTGATATAATACTTGTCTGTTCCTTCAAATTTCATAGAGACCCTACGTCTGGAAGGTTAAGAGAATGACATTTTATTGTATGGAAATTAAAACAGTTTTCGCCCAAACCACACCACTTTCCCGATAATCCGGAATGATTGATGTTGGTCAACCAATACCTGAAATGGCGCATAATCCGGATTGTCGCTGATCACGTCAAAGCCGTTTTTATTGTTACGCAGTCGTTTGGTCATGACCGCATCATCCAGTTCCAACAGATAAATTCCCTCACGTGCGTATTGAGTTTGGTTCAGATCTACCAAAATCTGATCGCCATCAGACAAAGTGGGAACCATGCTGTCTCCGGAAACCTGCACCATCGCCAGTTGATCAGAAGAGGTTCTGGCCGTTTTGGAGAGCCAGTTTTTATTGAACCCGACAAACTCCGTGATTTCCTCAGATCCTGAAAAAGAGCCATGCCCGGCGCTGGCTCTGACATCATAAACAGGCGCGAGAACCATATCACGCGCAGGTTTCATCATCCGGTTCTGATCGCCTTCAGCGTCACCTTTGACCAGCCAGTTGAGATCAATGGAATATTCTTCACTCAATTCTTGAAGATAACGCATGGAGGGCACACTTTTCCCCTGACAGATCCTGTAGATATGCGAGGGACTCCTGCCGGTAAGACGGGCAAACTGACTGCGGTTTCCACCGGCAAGTTGTTCAACAATATTTCTGAATCTTGTAACAAACGATGTACTGCTCATAACCCCTCTAAACAATTAATAGTGGCAAAGATTGATGTTCCCGCATCATAAAGATCCATACTGAAAACTCAACCAATAAAAATCCTGAATACAGGTGGATCTGTGGCAACGCTGATGATTTAGGACGTCCACCAAAAAACAGGCTTGAGAAAACAGACAGGGTTGGATACAGGTAGGGGCTAATGGCAATTTGCCAACTATGTGTTGAACAACCAGACATCGAATGTGACATGAGATTCCACCATACATCAGTATTGTTTATAAAAATCAACCTCAGTCTGTTTGTTTTCTGGCTGGCTGGATGCTCTTATCACTATGATCAGGGCCAACTTCTTGAAGCTGAAAAACGCTGGGAGGAATCGGCCATTGAGTACCGACTCGCTTTTGTAGAAGATCCGGAAGATTCGGATATTATTGAAGCTCTTGATCGCGTCAATCCCAAAGTTGCCGAAGAAAACATGACGCGTTATCGGGAATATCTGGCCAAACAGCAATACCATAAGGCCTTCCGGCGTCTGGAGGCCGCCGCGGCGTTGGCTCCTGAACTTCAGGAAGCACAGGATGAACTCAAGCAATGGACCCGTGTGCTGGTTGCCGGAAAAGTCCTGTTTACCTTTGAACGAGGCCATTCTGAAATTGGACTTGCCGAACAAATGCAGTTTCAAATATGGATCACCAACCCGGTGGGTGAAACACTGAAAGCGGATATCGCCTATGAAAACGGCTTATTTTTTACCGAAGACTTGCTTTACCGACACACCAGCATGGATTTCGGGCGTTATTCGCTGGATGCGATCGGTTTGAGCGTGACCAGGAAAGCCGCCAATAATTTTGATCGCCAAACTTTCCGCAAGTTCATCAATTTCCGTGTCATTCCTCCAGCGCAGGTATCAGGAAGTGCTGAAATATTGTCGGGCGCAGTTCAATCTGTTGCCAATCACCGTTCGCAATTCATAAAAAATACGCCTGAAGACGCACCATGGAATCCACTGGGAATCCTTCGGTATCAAATGACCTTCGCGAACCAGCGGATTCTGGTGGACACCTCAGCGGAACGTCTGGAATTTGTGCCTGAAGCCCTTTATATCAACCGTGAACAAAGCCGTGCTTTTGTAGATTTCGGGGTTTATCAGGTCACACTGGATTCTCAAACCAAATGGTGGCATATCCAGCGAAAGCATTATGCCTCACGCAATGATGATTATTTTTACACGCTCAACAACAATCTGGCGTTGAATCCTTATTTTTTTTATAAGGAAGGCGCTTTTCAATATGTCCTCGCGCCCCGTTCACAAGAATGATTATGGTTCATAAAAAACTTCAATCCCTGTTTCTCTTATCCCTGTTTTTCATAATAGTCGGCATGCTGGAAAATGTACCCGCGGCTGAAATGAACAGCATTGGTGTCAGACAGAAATCTGTTTTGCTGGGAGGACATCAGCCACTGAGTGGGGCATTGTCATGGCTGGCGGATATTCAGAAGGGCGCACAGGCATATTTCCAGTACATCAACGATCAGGGTGGATTGCATGGAAGACAGATTGAATGGCTGGTTTATGATGACCAGCTTCAGAAAATGCGAGCTGAATTGATAGGCCGGAAACTGGTTTTTCAGGATCAGATTTTTGCCATGTTCCATGGTATGGGTGATCAAACCCATCAAACCATTCAAAATTTTCTGGAACAACGAAATATTCCGGACTTTCTTATCGGATCGAACCTGGAAACATGGACTGATCCGATTAAAAAGGGTGTGTTTGGCCTGGACCCAACCATACAGACTGAGCAAAAAATCATGACCCGTTATTTTAAAAAAATGTATGCGGGCCGCTCGTTGGCCGTCTGGCATCTGAATGACAAGGTCATCAACGAAGAAGTACAATCTCTGGTGAAACAGTTGCGGCCTCATTTCCCCAAAATCCAGACAGTGACCTACACCAATGGCCCCATGGAACCCGGGATATCCCAGATCAAAACCATCCATCCGGATGCGCTGTTGATCCTTGCGCCGGAACAGGAAACTCACGATTTCATCAAGGAAGCCTACCAATATGGAATGGAAGGCGAGATTTATCTGAAGCCGCAAATACTGTTTACAGACTGGGTTGAAACACTGGACCCATCGCTCAGGCAGATGCTTTACTTTTTCACATGGCAACCTTACGTTCATCAAATGGATCATCCGGGAATCACACTGCATCATCAATTACTCGGATATTATTTCCCGAAGACAAAACCCAGTCAATGGTCTGTTTCGGGTCAGATCGCGGCTGAAATCATGGTGGAAATTCTGAATCGTACAGGGCGATCCCTGACCACAGAAGCTGTATTGCAGGCGACTGAATCGCTGACAGCCTGGCAAGGACACATGACACCGCCAATCACCTTGAGCCGCAAAAATCATCTGGCCATCACCCAAATGCGGATTGGGCATTTTGAAAATGAACGGTTCGCCTTTACCAGTGACTGGATCACTGCACAATGAAGATCATCCACTATCCGTTTTCCCTGAAAGACAAGGAAACGCTCATAACGGCGATTCAACAAAATCATGTGATTGTATTTCCAACCGAAACTTTTTATGCCATTGGTGGCAATGCTCTTTCGGAACAGGTTGCGGCCAGAGTCTATCAAATCAAACAGCGCTCTGATCGCAAGCCTCTGTTGACACTGATTTCAGCAAAATGGTTACCTGTTTTGTCGGGTCCGCTGACGGAACCAACAAGTCAATTGATGGAACATTTCTGGCCTGGCCCCCTAACGCTGATTCTTCCGTCAGCACCACAGGCGCCCTTTTTTCTCAAGGAAAAAACCAGTCAGGGGATTGCCCTGCGCTATTCTCCATCACCAGTCGTTCAGGAAATGATTCAACTTTCAGAACGCCCTCTGATTGGAACCAGTGCCAACCTGAGCGGTCAGCCTGAATGCATGACAGTCGACGGGGTGCTTGCCCAATTGGGGAATCTACCGGATCTGATTGTGGATGGCGGAACCACGCCAGGTGGCAAGGCATCGACCCTGGTAAACTGTTTGTCTTTTCCTTTTTCTATTGAACGGGAAGGTGTTCTTCCCGTTGCATTGTTGCAACCTTACCTTTTTACTGACGTCTAAAATTATGTCTGGCGCACACGACCAAAAATTCATTCGCAATTTTTCAATCATTGCCCACATTGATCATGGCAAATCGACTCTGGCAGACCGTTTGATGGATTACACAGGAGCCCTTTCTCAACGTGAATCCAAAGCCCAGTTTCTGGACAGCATGGATATTGAACGGGAACGGGGAATCACAATCAAATCCCAAACTGTTCATCTTTATTACAAGGCTGATGATGGACAGACCTATCAACTCAATCTGATTGACACTCCGGGACATGTCGATTTCACCTATGAAGTCTCACGTTCCCTGGCCGCCTGTGAAGGCGCATTGCTGGTCGTAGATGCGGCACAGGGGGTTGAAGCCCAAACACTGGCCAATGTGTATCTGGCACTGGCAAACGATCTTGAAATTCTGCCTGTTCTGAACAAGGTCGATCTGCCAACAGCGGAACCGGATCGGGTGTGCAAGGAAATTGAAGACATTATCGGCATTGACACCAGTCTGGCCGTGCGTGCCAGCGCCAAACAGGGAATCGGTATTCACGAAATTCTGGAACAGATTGTCGCTCTGGTCCCTTCGCCCTACGGTGACCCAAAAGCGCCCTTGCGTGCCTTGATATTTGATTCATGGTTTGATGCTTATCTGGGCGTTGTTGTCATGGTCCGTGTGGTTGATGGATCACTGAAACTGGGCGACCGCATCCAGTTCATGGCCACTGAGAAAGAATATGAAGTGACCCAACTGGGGGTCTTCACACCCTTCAAAACAGAACGGGAACATCTTAATTGCGGTGAAGTAGGTTTTATAGCGGCCTCCATCAAAACCATCGGACACACCAAAATTGGGGACACTGTCACCTCTGCGCTGACACCGGCGACCGAACGACTGGAAGGGTATGCGGAAGCCATGCCCATGGTGTTCAGCGGAATCTATCCTGTGGATGGCGAGCAATATGAGGAACTCAAGGAAGCCCTGCAAAAACTGATACTCAATGACGCCTCCATCACTTATGTTCAGGAAACCTCTGCGGCTCTGGGTTTTGGATTCAGGTGTGGTTTTCTGGGATTGCTTCACATGGAAATTGCCCAGGAACGTCTGGAGCGCGAATTTAATTTAAATTTGATCACCACAGCCCCCAGCGTGGAATATCGGGTACACACCACTGGAGGAACCATGGTGGAGGTGGACAATCCGTCAAAACTCCCACCACCGGGAACCATTCAGTTCATTGAGGAACCTTACATTCGTGGACGAATCCTGACACCGACAGAATATGTGGGCAACATCATGACCCTGGCTCAGGAACGGAGGGGAATCCAGGTCAATATGGAATATCCCGCCACAAACAGGGTCCAATTGGTTTATGAATTTCCACTCAATGAAATCGTTCTGGATTTTTATGACCGTTTGAAGTCTGTTTCCAAAGGCTACGCTTCCTTTGATTATGAATTGATTGATTACCGTAAAGGGGATCTGGTCAAACTGGACATCATGATCAACGGTGACCCCGTCGATGCCATGTCAGTGATTGTTCCGAAAGAGCAGTCCTATTATCGTGGCAGGGATCTCGTGCATAAATTCAGGGAACTGATTCCACGGCAAATGTTCGAAGTGGCTGTTCAAGCGGCGATTGGATCCCGAATCATTGCCCGGGAAACCGTCAAGGCCATGCGCAAAGACGTGACCGCCAAGTGTTACGGTGGAGATATCACCCGAAAACGAAAACTGCTGGAAAAACAGAAGGAAGGAAAAAAACGGATGAAGCAGATTGGAACCGTTGAAATTCCTCAAGAAGCTTTCATGGCGGTATTAAGAGTGGATCATAAATAATCAGTCAATATCAACCTCTCAGTCAGAAACTATATGAGCGAATCAAAACAAACATGGAATCAGGTAGAAGAAGGGTGCGGTGTATGGACCGCACAGTATAAATTGCCCAACATGAAAGTGACGTCTACGATTGTGCAACTGAATGATGGTAATTTTCGAGCTGTGCAGGTGATTTGAATATGTTGTAGAACAGGAATACACTGGATTTTGCGTTATTTTCCCCCAAAAAGAACCTTTTGATGCGAGAATCCTATGTCCAATTATGAAATCAAGATCCAGA
>JADFZZ010000029.1 GCA_015232315.1 SAR324 cluster bacterium
CAGGGAGTGTGGCCTTGGCTTCGGTGACGGCCTTAAAAAAGAATCAGGAATATCCAACCTGGTTTAAGCATCATGTCCTTGAGTTTAAACTGGTTGCGTAAAATACACCTGCACAGGTGGAAACTTTGTCACTCTCATGATCAAGGATCAGCAAAGTTTGTTCTGACCTGTCATTTTGACGAGGTTCTGTTGACATTTAATTTTACCCATATCAAGTTGACGAAACGTTGAACAATGCAAAATACTCTTCAATCATTACCCGGGAAATCTGTTGTGGACCTCTTTGATTATTCTTCTGATCAATCCATGAAACAAGCCGCACCGCTTGCCGACCGAATGCGCCCCCGGACACTGGAAGAATTCGTCGGGCAGTCACGGATTCTTGCGCCGGGACGGCTATTGAGACGAGCTATTCAGGCCGATCAAATTTCCAGCCTGATCTTTTTCGGACCTCCGGGAACAGGTAAAACCACACTCGCACGCATCATTGCCAATACCACTAAATCCCGGTTTATCGCCATCAACGCGGTGCTTGCTGGCATCAAGGAAATTCGTGACAGCATTGAACAGGCCCAGACTATCAGAAAACAATACCAGCAACGGACCATTTTATTCATTGATGAAGTACATCGGTTCAATAAGGCACAACAGGACGCGTTGTTGCCCCATGTGGAAAACGGGATCATTATTCTGATTGGCGCAACCACGGAGAATCCATATTTTGAAGTGAACAAGGCCCTGGTCAGCAGATCCCGCATTTTTCAACTCGAATCCCTCACCGCTGAGGATTTGCGGGCAATTCTGATTCAGGCCATACAAGACAAGGAACGTGGCTTTGGACAAAAAAGCATTCAAATTGAAGATAACGCGCTGAATCATCTGGCAAATATCTCCAATGGTGACGCACGCGTGGCCTTGAACGCCCTTGAATTGGCGGTGGTCACCACCCCACCTGTGGAGGGTGTCATCCACATTGATCTTGGTGTTGCCGAAGAATCCATTCAGCAAAGAGCCGTGTTGTATGACAAGGATGGCGACGCCCATTTTGACACGATCTCCGCATTCATCAAATCCATGCGTGGTTCTGATCCTGATGCGTCACTGTACTGGATGGCAAAGATGGTTTACGCCGGAGAAGATCCGCGCTTTATTTTCAGACGTATGCTTATTTTTGCCAGTGAAGATGTTGGTTTGGCCGATCCGAAGGCGCTGTCAGTTATCGTCAGCGCCTTGCAGGCCTTTGATTGTGTAGGCATGCCCGAAGGCCGATTTCATCTGTCTCAGGCCTGTTTATATCTGGCGACCGCACCCAAAAGCAATTCCACCATGGCTTTTTTTGACGCACTGGGAGTTGTGTCTCGTGAATCGCGTCAGGAGGTTCCCAACCATCTCAAGGATGGATCACGGGATCAGGAAGGTTTGGGGCATGGCAAAAATTATCTTTATCCACATGCTTACCAGGATCACTGGGTCGCTCAACAATACCTGCCAGGCTCCCTTCAGGGCCGGTTGTTTTATCAACCGGGAACCCTCGGCTTTGAAGCGACTCTGAGTCAGAATGTCAACCATCAGCGTGAATTGCAGATTGCCGCGTTTCTGGAAAACATGAATCAATCAGAACAGGCAACTTCACAGGATTACTGGACGGAGCGGACATTCAATCATTCTTCAGAAAGTCTGCTTGCCATTAAAAACAGACTGTTCGATTGGTTTCCGGACTTGCCACAGGCACTATGTCTCAATGTCAATGCCGGCGATGGTCTGTTTCTCAGGGAAATTTTCCAAAGGACCCATGAAGGATCACTGTTTGCGACTGTTCAGTTTGAACAGGAAAAACAGATATTGAACACCATGTTTGAACGTCAAAAATTCTGGCATGAATTGACCTTGCTGGTCATGTCGGTTGAAGAATTTCCCGATAAAATCAAGAAATCGTTGCCGAATGTTTTATTTGACGTCATCACCGGTAAAAATTTTTTTCAGAAAATACTCAACAAAAGCCAAAGTATTGAACATTTACTTGAATTGCTGAATCCTGAGGGAAGTCTTTTGTTTGCTGAATCAGTACCATCCTTGGGGCAACGATTGTCTGAATTATTACCTCCGGAATCCATTCCACAAAGTTTGTCATCAAGTGTCCACGAAGCAGAAGAATGGCTTTATACCAACCACCCTGATCCAAAATTTCAATGGAATCCTGATTCAATGGGGACCCTTCTGTCAAATTTGCCGCTCAAACATTACAAACTTCATGTTGAAAAGTTCACAACTCCTTTGTATATCTCAAGCAAACGGTTAGAGCACTGGTTTGAATCCGGCAGTAATCCGGAATCGCCAACTTACAGGGACGCCCTCCTGCGAATGTTTGACTTATCAGCGGTTGAACAGTTCAGAAAGATATTTGAAAAGCATCTCACTGGAAAAAAAGTAAACTGGCAAAGTACCATCCTCTTTTTTCAGGCAATAAAAAATTGAGGCATTTTCAGGTGAGGCGGAGCGGATAAGAACAGCTCTGGAAGGCAGAGCTGTTCAAGACTTAAATGCTAGTTTCGATAGACAATCACTGAACAGGTCGCATGATGCACCACATAATCCGTATTTCCACCCATCAACAATCTTTCAGCGAAATTTTGTGAATGCGCGGCCAACATGATCAGTTTTGCATGCATTTCTTTCTGTAACTCCAGGATTTTTAAATATGGGGTTCCAAACTTTATTTTTGCCAGAAATGTGGATGAAATCTTTGCTTCATGCACATAGTCTTCAAGACGTTTTTGCAGAACAGCATAATTTTCTCTTCGTGTTGATTCATCTTCATCCTCCACAACGGCCTCATCGCCATTGTGATAAAAGCCTGTTTCCATGGCATAAAAATCACCCGGATATTCTGGTGATTCATCGACATGCAAAAATACCAATTCTGAACCATCCCGTTTTGCCCAGTCATTTGCCATTTCAATCACTCTCAAATTCACATGCTGGTAATCAATAGGGACAATGATTCTATTTTCCGGAACTTTGTCAGTCTTTTTGTAAATGTAAACAGGACAGGTGTTGTGGTGCAATACATAATCCGTATTACTGCCTAACAACAGACGACCCAGCAATGAATGCGAGTGAGCACCCATCATGACCATATCAGGTTTGGTTTCGCGGGCATGAGTAACAATTTCAGCATAGGATTTTCCAGTTTTCACAAGAGCGTGGTATGGAGCCTGGATTTTTTTTGCCGCAAGAAATTTCTCGAGCAATTCTCTACTTTTGACCACTTGTTTGCTGGATTTGGCTATATGCAGAAAGTCTATTTCGGCGTTAAGAGATTTTGCCATTTGATCAGCTACCAACACAACATCTGTGCTGATATCAGAATTATCGATTGGTACAAGAATCAATTTTTCCATAAATCCTCCTTTATTTTGGATATAGATTATTCTGAAAATTGATCTACCTCAAAATTTAGCAATGATACCAAAAATTTGAAAGACAATATTCATGTTGATTTGGTTTATCAGGAGGTTGTGATGATTTATTTTCTCATCGTGATTTCAGTTGTTTGATGAGGACTTTCCTTATGTTGCCTGAAGTGTGGATTTGATCTTGAGAATCCTGCTTATAAAAAAACCTTCCATCCTGCGGGTTGGTAAAATTCGAACCGCGTTTTCCAGCATGGGATTCAGTGGTTTGCGAGGCCAGTGTGTGAGTCCCGGACATTGGTTGGGGATATTGAGGGATACAGGTGTGATTTCCAGTGCTGTGTCAAAAACATGGAGCATTCTGTCGAGCACCAGTTCATTTTCTTCAGGAGCCAGCGAACAGGTGCTGTAAACGAGGCTTCCTCCGGGTTTCAGACATTGAATGGCAGAAAACATCAGACTTTTCTGGGTGGACATGAGTGTTTTGCTTTTTTTCAGGTTCCATTGACCGCAGGCTTCAGGATCACTGATATGCAATTGTGCTTCCGTGGAGCAGGGCGCATCCAGCAGGACATAATCAAAGGCCTCCGAGTTCTTTTTCCACCAGACTTCTCCATCACCCAGGTAACATTTCACACAGGTGGCACCCTGTTGTTCCACGTTGGATCTAAGTCGAAAAAAACGATCTTTTGATTTTTCTACAGCCCAAATTTCTCCCCTGTTTTGGATCATTCCTGCCAGTTGCAATGTTTTCCCTCCGGGAGCCGCCGTCAGATCAAGAATCCTTGAATCGGGTTCTGGTGCCAGGACGAGGGGAGGCACCATACTCGATAGATTCTGGACATAGATTTTTCCGCTGGACCAACTTTGGGATTGCAGGAGTTTTTCGCGGTCCTCCGGTTTTGCCAGAAAAGCTTCAGGGTTCCATTCCACAGGTTCAACCTGAATATCCAATTTCTGTAGTTCTCCAAGAACCTCCTGAACCTTTGTTTTCAAAGGATTGATCCTGAATCCTGTGTGCAGGGGTTGGGTGAGGGCGTTGATTGTTTCAAGCCGATGTGTTTCAGGAATAAGGCGTTCCATCCGTTCCAGAAATTGTTGAGGAAATGCGTTCTGTAACAAGGACTGTTCCTGTGAAAGAAAAGATGGATTCATAAATTTGACTTTTATTATAGAAATTGGAACAAGATTAACAACAATTCCGGTTTCACACCTCTAATCATGACAGAGGTTGGAAATTTGTAGATGGTAGCAATTGAATACAGCCAGAAAGCAACTTATACACTTTCAGCAATACCTGCATCTGAGATTATCATGACTAAAGACAATGAGACTCCCGAGGATAAACAACCTTCTGAAACAGCACAAGTCCCCAACTATCCTAAAGCCTTTCCGTTAGATGTTATCGCAAACGGCAGACGCACCTCAGAGCGGCCATTCAGAAATGAAAAAACTTCAAAAAAAGCACCATCTCATGATACTGAAGTTTCGCATTTGTATACCAGAGAGCAGATGGATGCCAAGATTCATGCCTTGAAAAAAGGGTATGAGGATTTCAAAAAGGGAATTTCGTCTGTGTTCAAGCAGAATGACGATTTATACGCAGATTACAAACAGGGGTGGCAATACGCAAAACAGGAGCAGGAAAAACTCCAGAAATTTATTGAACAGAATACTCTGGGTAAACGTTATACCATTTCAAACTGCCAGTTTGACCCCAAAGAAAAAAATGTCGATTTTCCCCAACACATTCAGGTGAGTGATGGTGAAAAAACTGTCTGGTACTCACTGTCTGAGGATAACTGATCTCATAGAGGACATCCCGTGAAAGAAAAACTTAAAATCAAAGAGAAATTTCAATACAAAATGGACAACTTCATGGCCAAAGGTGGTTTGTCCATTTTCATATCGCTGCTGTTCCTGTTCTGTATCATGTATTTCATGATGCTCACCATCCGCTGGTCAGCCACTTACTTTGTTCCGGATGAAGTCTTGAGTGATATCAACGAACAGATCTGGCGGGTATTTCTGATGATGACAGATCCCGGTGCCCTGGAAAATGAAGACGACTCTGTTTTGCTCCAAAAGATTCTGGGAGCGGTCACTGTGTTTGTGGGAATGGTGTTCTTTTCGAGTTTGGTGGCGTTCATCACCACAGAATTCAATGACCGGATCGCCATGTTGCGTAAAGGCAAAAGTCAGGTGTTGGAGCGAGGTCACACCATCATTCTGGGATTCAATAACCGTATTCTGGAAATCGTTAAGGAACTGACCCTTGCCAATGAGGATGAAAAAGGACTCGCCATTGTGATTCTCGCAGAAAAAGACAAAGAAGAGATGGATGATTTTTTCAGGGACAACGTGTCTGATCTGAAATCGTCACGGATTGTCACCCGTAACGGCAATACATCCAGTCTGCTCGCATTAAGAAAAATGGGCGTCAAGCAATGTAAATCCGTGATCGTACTGAATCAGGCAAAACCCTCAGATCCTCGTAAAAAACAGCTCATCGGGGATGCTCGTGTTTTGAAAAGTATTCTCTCCATCGCGACTGTGGTCGGCGAGGAAAAGTCACCCATGGTGGTCTGTGAATTCTTTTCTGACAAAAACCGTGATCTGGGCCTGGGAATTATTCCAGGCAAGGTCATTGCCCTGCAAGCTGACTATATCATGGCAAAAATTCTGGTACAAACCTCGCGGAATCCCGGTTTGGCGTTTGTTTACTCTGATCTGGTAGGTTACGAAGGCGATGAACTGTATTTTATTCCTGTCCCTCCCAAAGCTCTGGGGAGGACTTATAGCGAAATCATCTGGCATTACAAACGAACCATGCCCCTGGGGGTCATGCTGGAAAATGGCCAAAACCTGTGGAATCCTCCGCTGGAATATGTGCTTAAGGAAAATGATCAGTTGATTGTGATCGCTGAAAGTCGCTCGGCTATCCATTATCATGACAAACCTGTGGTCACACCCCGTGAATTTGAATATTCCGGCAGTGTGGTCCGTGAAAAAGTGGATTCTGAATTGATTGTCGGTTGGAGTCGAAAAGTTCAACGGTTGATTGATGAATACGCGACCTATGTGATTGATGGTTCCAGAATCGATGTCATTGTGTCTCATGCCACAGACTCCATGAACAGACAGATTCAACAGATCCGTAAACGTTATCCGTATCTGTCCATCACATTGTTTGAAGATGATATCCATGAAAAAGGTGTTCTCGAAAAATATCGTCCTGAAAATTATGACAACGTTATTCTGGTGACCGAAGAAACGGATGATGACACTGAAGAAATGGATGCGGGAACGATTGCCAGTCTGCTGGAACTAAGGAATTATTTCAGAGATTTTGAAAAACGTCTGAACACTAAAATCCATACACAGTTGATCACGGAAGTCATGGATTCCCGAAACGCGGAATTGATCTATGGCTCCGGAGTGCGCGACTTTTTTATTCCAGATCAGTTTATTTCAAAAATTCTCACTCAGGTATCCCAGGATTATCGGATCAATCAGGCTTACAACGAGTTGTTTTCCGCAGAAGGAAATGAAATTTATATCAAGCCTATCTCACTGTACTTTAAACGCTTCCCGGTTAAGTACCGTTTTGCGGAGTGCATTGCCGCCGCTCAAAAACGCAACGAAGTATGCCTCGGTGTCAGGATCAGTGCCCATATGTTTTCCCATGAACGTCATTTTGGCATATCCCTTGTACCTGATAAAGATCAGGAATTTTATTTTGTCCGGGATGATAAAATGATTGTGCTGGCCTTGAACACTACTTGATCAGACACCTATAAGCACCCGATCAAAAGTTTATTAACATTAAGCTGGTACCTGACATCTCAGTCAAGGCTGTTAAGTTAAGAAATTACCTGCGAGAAAATCCCCCTTTTCAAAGGGGGCATGGGGGATTTAAAGCTCAGAATAACATCCCCCTAACCCCCTTAAACCAAGGGGGAATTGGTGCCAGTGCCTTCACAGTGCTTAACTTAACAGATGTGGACATCTCAGTGGGAACCGTTCCATATAGGGAACGTTGAAAAAATAACATAGAACCTTTCTGGCATTATTCTCTTGCCCACGGATCAAATCGGTAGCAGTGGGTTACGTCTCACTGCCCTTGCGGAGAACGTCGGGACGTAACCCGACGCTACCAGTGCAGGCTTTCGCATCAGGAAGGATCACGCATCAAAGTTTTCTAAGTTATTTTTTGATCATGCATAAGAAACATCAATAAAGGAGCTTATGAAGCAGATTTTCTATTATTTCAGCCTTATGACACTCGTGATGGTGATTGGTTTTTCACAGGCACAGGCCCAACCGCCAGCAAAGATGGCACCTCCGCTGGTTCATGAAAAACAGGTCTATGTGAGCGAAAGCAACAATCTTTTCTGGCCAATGGAAAAGAATGTCTGGATCCGTCTTGCCACATCTCCACGGGATGACGCTCCAAGTTTTTTGTTGGGCAAGATTTATAAAAAAAGCGATGAAGAGGAAAAAGATTTATTGGATAAGGGAATCAAAATGGAAATTCCCGGAAGGCAATTTGTACGCTGGGTGAATTTTCTGACGAAAGATGAAACCATGTTCCGCTTTGTGGCAGATGGTGCCCCTCCCATTTCGAAAGCCAACTTTCTGGAGGCTCCGAGATTTTCCACAGAAACGACTACTTATTACGGCAAAGGACTGACAACCGAGGTTTTGTCCAATGACGACCTGTCAGGTGTCAGACAGACTTATACCTCAGTGGATGGCCTGGAATTTATTCCTTACCAGACCGTATTGGCTTTCAATAAGGAAAAAGAATACAATTTGCGGTTTTACGCGGTGGATAACGTTGGTTATGCGGCCGAGCCTGTCAGTATAAATTTTATTGTGGACCTCACCCCCCCAACGTCCTCACACACTGTCAAAACCAATTTCATTGAAAACACACTCTCCACCCAGTCGGTGATCTGGCTTGCCAGTCAGGATGAGCTTGCGGGCGTGCAGAACATTTTTTTCAAATTTGAAAACCAGAAGGACTACACCCTGTATAATCCCAAGGTTGGCGTCAAGGTTTCAGGTCTTGACGATGGCACCCACACTTTGAGTTATTATGCGGTGGATCAGGTCAGCAACGTTGAAATTGTAAAGCAGTATACCTTCTATCTTGACAGGATTCCTTCTGTGGTGGCACACACATTCATTGGTGACTTGTATAAAAAAGACGGCAAGGAATATGTGTCACCCCGAACCAGGATTCAATTGACTGCTGAAGACAATCAGATTGGTCCCAGGCTCATCGAATACAAACTGGATAGCGGTGATTTCAACAAATATGTCAAACCCTTCACAGCCCCCATCAGAACGGGTGAGTTCATTGTCGAGTATCAGGCTTACGACCGGTTGAACAACCTGACACCTTCCACCACCATTAAACTGTTGATGGATTTAGTTCCGACAAAAACAAGCCACAAAATTGATGGCCCCAACCATTCTCAAGGCGGGGGCGTTCTCTGGATCACGGATCAAACAGCGATCTCATTGTTTTCTGAAGATGATCTGTCCGGTGTGCAGAAAGTGGAATACCAGATTGCCAGTGATCCGGTTCAGCAATACAACGCTAAAATCAGGGTGGCGAATGAAGGCCAGTATCTGTTTCGCTATTGGGGAACAGATCAGGTGAACAACCGCGAAATGTTTTCACCCATTCTGCTCATTGTCGATAAAACTCCGCCGAGAATCATTGAAGTTTTCAGTATTGAACCCGTCCGTGAAGTGAAGGATGACAAAGCCGGCATGATCCGGATTTATCCTGTTTTCACGACTTTATTCCTCAGTGCGCTGGATAACTCCGCTGGCTTGAAGCAGGTACGTTATTCACTGAACGGGGCACCCATGAAAGAATACAAGGAAACCATGTTTTTCAGTGAACCGGGACGATATACTGTTACAACAGAAGCCACTGACAACGTTGGAAATCTTTCCAGTCAAACAACTGTATTTTTGATTGAAGAACGTTAATAAAACCGCGAACTCTTCAGATGGAACGTGTGAGTGGTTGGAAATCATGAAAGATTGTCCCGGAAAAATATTTGAAAACACCTTTAAAAAAACATTCATCCCGATTGGCTGGATGTTTCTGTGCTTGATATGGGGGATTGTTCCTGTTCATTCCGCGGAAACGGTTCCTCCTCTTCAGCATGCAAAACAAGTATATGTCAGTCCGGAAGGAAAAACATATTTCCCCCAGACCATGCCGGTTCATATGTTTCTGTCTGGTACAGAATCGTCGGCAGGTACCCCTGAAGCAAAAGCGGAACAGCCTGCGGTAAAAGCCGCTCCAACGGTACAATTCAAAGAAGGCCTCAATGTGCTCCAGAACATGGCGACACAGACAGCCTGGCATATTTATGCCGATGGAACCCCGCCGGAAACATCACCCTCATTTCAAAACACCACGGTTTCCCGTCAACGAAAACAATTATATGCGGGCAAAGCGCTTGAATTTCAATTTGTCCCCCTGGATTCAATCTCAGGTTCCGCTGTCACCATGCTATCCCTGAATGGAAATCCGTTCAAACCCTTCAACGAGATAGCGTTGGATTTCAACGTGGAAACCTTATTTGTCATGCAATATTATTCTGTCGATCATGTGGGTAATGCTGAAGCCGTCAAATCGCTCACGTTTCAGACGGATCTCACTCCGCCCACCACCCGTCTGGAATTCCAGGGGGTGTTCAAGGACAATATCATTTCTCCCCTGGGAACGATCACCTTTGTCAGTGATGACACACTCTCCGGTGTGGCGGAAATCTGGTATCAGATTGATCAGGGAAAACTTCAAAAATACAAGGATCCTGTTTCCGTTACCGATCTGGATAAGGGCTTTCACCAATTGATGTTTTATGCGGTGGATTACGTAAAAAATCAGGAAGTTGCTCAAAAAACACGGTTTTATTATGATGCGACTGCGCCAACGGTCGCACTCGGGGTGAATGGAGCAAAATATCTCACACCCTATGTATTTTATATTTCTTCAATCTCGGAATTGAGAGTGGATACCAGCGATGATCAGGCACAGGTGGGAGAGATCCTGCTGACTCTGGATGACAGGGAACCCATGCTCTACAAGGAACCATTCCTGATTACGGAACCCGGGATGCATCGAATTAATTATGTCGTGAGGGATCAGGTTCAAAATCTGGTGGAAGGACAGTGGAAAGTTTATGTGGATCAGGAACCGCCAGTGACCGAATATAATATTCATGGTCCGTCATTCTGGAATGGGGATACGGTGATCATCACCACAGATACCGAAATTGAATTCACCTCCACGGATATGGAATCCAATGTGAAGGAAATCTGGTATTGCTTTGATCCGGCGGACTGCCAGATTTACGAAAAACGCATAAAATTTGCCAAAGAAGGTTCCTGGAAAATATCATATTACGCGATGGATTATGTCAATAATCTGGAACCTGCCAAAACCCTCTCCATTGTGGTGGACAATCAGTCTAACCGCCGTGTTGTGGCCACCACGTCCGATCAAAGCTCCCTGTATCCCAAAAAATGGTTTTTTGATGAAAAACAGGGCTTGATCGGAGCCGCGGATCTTGAGTTTTTTATCCGCATTTCAGATTCAGACGACCCCAAGGCTGTTTCGCATCGCATCGACACCACCGCCGGAGACAACCCCACACCGCTGTTTTTTAAAAGCGGCGGTAAAAATAATCTGAAAATTGACATTGCCGGTCTGAAAGAAATTTTTCCGATTCAAATTGATGCAATCCCCCCGGTGACACAATCCATTTTTGGAACAGCAAATTTCTGGAAAAACAATCAAACGGTGTTTTACGGTCCGGGACTGGTTCTCAAATTGCTGGCAAAAGATGGCGGTGATGGCATTTATTCGGGGGTTTTCAAAACAATGTATTCCATCGATGGTTCCGATTTTATTCCCTACACGGATCCTGTCCAGAAATTCTTTAACGAAAAATCATACCTTGTCCGCTATTTTTCTGTGGACAATGTGGGCAACATTGAAGCAGTGACCAGTCATGAGTTCACCATTGATCTGGCACCGCCAAAGACCACTCATACCATTGGGGCACCGTTTTACGGAAGTGTATTGTCGGAACATTCCATGATCACACTGACTTCCAGTGACGGAGTTTCAGGCGTCAAAAACATTTTCTATCAGTTTGACGAAGAACCTGTAAAATCCTATCACCATCCTTTCACCGGAAAGTCCTTAAGAGAGTTGAAGGAAGGGCCTCACACGTTGGTCTATTATGCGGAAGATCCCGTGGGGAATACTGAAAAAACCAAAAAATTCAGTTTTTCGCTGGATCATACTCCTCCTGAAATCAAATTCACCGTTTCAGGAGAACAACATGAAAATCAGGGAAAAACATATATTGCCTCAAGCACCTCGTTTCGTATTTCGGCACATGAACAAAACAATGAGTTGAAAACACTACAGTATCAGGTGAATAAGGACCCCTTTGCGCCTTACCTCAAAGCCTTCAGATTGCCTGAAGAAGAAGGTCGTCACACCATTACTTATTTCAGCGCTGATATTGTGGACAATCAAACGCCCAATATCTCAGCCAGTTTTTACATGGATTTAACCGCACCGGAATCATCGCATCGCATCGAAGGCGATCAATACCACTACAAGGATATTGTCTATGTGAATGGAAAAACCCGTTTTCCATTAATGTCCTCAGACAAGGGCGCTGGCGTAAAACAGATCCTGTATCGTCTCAATCAGCAGCCTTATACACGTTATTCTTCCCCCATTCTGATTCCCCAGACCAACAACTACGTTCTGGAATATTATGCGATTGATCAGGTCAATAATCGGGAATCACCCCATAAAACTGAGTTTTTTGTGGACAACACGCCGCCGGAAATAACTTTCAGTTTCAGCAGGGAACCTCAAAAAAATGCCAAGGGCGAACAAACGATTTCTTCTGACACTTTTGTTTATATTGAAGCAAAAGATCAACACAGTGGCATCAAGGATATTTATTATCAAATCAATGAAGACGAACAGACTCTGTATCGCCGTTCAATCTCTCATTTCCGCAAAAAAGGGAAAATCGTGCTGAAAGCCTTTACCTCCGACTGGGTGAATAACCAAAGTTTAAAAACCCTCACCTATATTGTGGAGTGACCATGACTTATCCATTAATTTCCAGCAGTCAGAACACTGGTATCCATCGTCATTCATCGGTGTTCATTCATTATCTAATGGTAACAACCCTTAGCCTCTTTGCGGTTATCATGGCATCCTCCGTCCAGGCAAAGGAAGAACTGCCGCCGTTTGAAATACGGGTTTTCACTCAGGAGATGTATCATGCCGGACACCATAACTGGGCCGTTACCCAGGACCATCGAGGAATGATCTATGTGGGAAACACCGAAGGACTTCTGGAATATGACAGTCTGAACTGGCGCCTCATTTCACTGCCTGAAAAAATGGGTGTGACCAGTCTGTTGACCGATAAAACCGGCAGGATTTATGTGGGCTCATATGGAGAAATCGGTTATTTGGCCCCGGATGCTGACGGGATGATGCACTATGTTTCCTTGAGGTCTAAATTCCCGGAGTCAGCCATGACGCTGGAAGATCCTGTGATTAAAATCATGGAAACTGAAAATGAGGTGCTGTTTTTGTCTGAAACCACCATTTTTATCTGGGCCGATGAAATGTTCAGACTCATTTCCTCCGGAGATCATTTTTATGGCTCCATTTATACCGGCAAGGATTTGTATGTGATTGATAGTGAAACAGGATTTTCACGTATTGAACAGGATCAATTGATACCTGTGCCAAACGCAAACTTCTTTCGTGGTCATCAGATGCTGCCATTTAAAGAGGATAAAATTCTGATTTTCACACTGAGCAAGGGTTTATTGATTTATGATACAAAAGTTTCCGCAGAGTCGGATAAGAATGGTCGTCAAAGGTTCAGCGAACTTCTGGACGAGAACAAATTCTTTTCAGAGGGACATTTTTTAAGCAGTGGAATGCAGTTGAGTGAACATCGGTTTGTGTTGGGCACTATCAAGCAGGGACTTGTTGTTTTAAATGAAGAGGGACACCTCATCCAGCGAATCAATAAATCCAATGGCTTTCCCAGCAATGATATTTATGGTTTGCATAAGGACAATCTGGGGAATATCTGGATAGCTACCAGCGATGGGATTGTTCAAATTGTGCTTAAAACCAGCATTCTTCAACCTGTGGTCGTTGAAGAACCCGTTGATAGCGAAACCGAAGAAGTCGACGATACTTCAGCTAACGCGGAAGAAGAGGAAGCGGCAGAGGAAGAAGTCATTCCTGCAAATGAAGAAAGAGTTGCTACATCAAATCAATTTCTGTTTGCCTCATTGATTCGAAGCGTGGAAATTATTGACGATGACTCTCGGATTTTCGGTGGAACTTTTTTTCAGGAAATCGGTGGACTACCTTCATTTCTTGAATCAGACCTGAATTTTCGTGTCCTGCCCTTTAATCAGAATGGTTTGCGGTTCAGTTTCGGTTCCAACGATTTAGTGAACTCCGCTCACATTCGGTATCAGACTTATTTGAAAGGCATGGATAATAAATGGTCCAAGCCTTCTGATCGGACCTTTCGTGAATACACCAACCTGACCTGGCGTAACTACACCTTCCATGTCAGAGCCTTGAGACCCGATGGTTCCCTCAGTCAACGGGCCTCGTTTTCTTTCGAGGTTCTTCCACCCTGGTATGAAACCTGGTGGTTTTCAGCCTCTCAGGTCGGAGTTCTGCTATTTCTATTGCTTATTGCCGGCTTGTTACGGGGGTCAGGAAAAACAGACAAAATCGCCGATGGCTTGGTGGCAATTGTGGTCATGGTGGTTTTTGGCTATTTTGATACGCAGACAGAAGTGTATATTGATGAACTGGCAGATGACATCACTTTTGTCAAAGTCCTGATCATGGTGGGCATGGGTTTGACGATTGATCCCATTCAGGAAATGTTTAAGAGTTTCTTTGCCAGAATCAGTCTGGATAAGGCCCTATTTGACAAAAAAGAAAATGACGAACTCACAGGACTCAAAAACCGGACATCTTTCACCAAGGGATTGAAAGAATTTGTGGAGATCGCAAAAAAAGAAAAATCACAGCTATGTCTGATTTTTTTCGATGTGGATTTTTTCAAAAGCATCAATGAAACCTATAGCCTGGAGGGCGGCGATCTGGTGTTGAAGGAGGTCGGAAAAATTCTCAAAAAGAATTCAAGAGATCATGATCTCGTTGCACGATTCTGGGGGGAAAAATTCATGTTTGCAATGCATAAAATTGATACGAAGATGGGATACAAAATCAGTGAGCGGATCCGTCAGGATATTGAATCCCATGAATTCAAACACAATGATCAGGTCATCAAAGTCACCAGCAGTTGTGGTGTAGCCTCCTATCCTGATGTATGTTCGACAAAACTGACTGCTGAGGAGTTGATCAAATATGCTGAGCAGGCGTTAACATATTCCAAGGTTCATGGTCGTAATCAGACTTCATGCGCGCCTGTACCGGCATGACCCTGTGCGAATCGGTCCCCCGAACGCTAGAGACGGGTTTGAAACCCGTCTCTATGGGATGAAAGGTGCCTCTTTTCATGAAATAAAATCACAACTCCAGAGCTAACATCGTAAAATCATCCTCATATTTTTCCTGCCTGGAATATCGCAATCCATATTGATAAAGATTGTCCATCATAACCTCGAGATTTAGCTGCGAATGCTCTTTAATGAATTGTTTCAGGCCTGCCATTCCTAATGAAATAGCGTTTTCATCCATGACATCAATGATGGCATCCGTGTACATGAGCAGTTTATCTCCGGGATAAAGCTGTATCTTCAACTCATCAAAATCTGAACTATCGGTGAATGGCATTCCCAACGGCGTAATTGTTGCTTCAAGTGTGACAAGTTTATGGCTTTGATTTCGTATCACTATGGGCGGGGGATGACCGGCATTCAGATAAGTCAGAACACGAGTTTCTGAATCAAAAATTCCATAAAACAGCGTGGCAAATTTATTTTTCGGGAGATAGTTACGCAGAGAACGGCTGATGTTTCGCAGTACGGTTCCCGGAGATGCTGTGTTACGGACATTGTGTTTGAAAATATACGACACGATGGAAGACAACAATGCCGCGGGGATTCCATGCCCTGTAACGTCAGCAATCATCAAGCCTGCTTTCGTGGGAGATAATCCAGTCACATCAAATAAATCGCCCCCAATCAATTCTGCCGATATATATCTGGAGGCAATCGTCACCTTGTCGATGAGAGGTAATTCTGCTGGAAGAAAGAAATTTTGGATATCCTTGGCATCCCGGAGTTCTTCCAGAAATATTTTCTGTTGTTCCTCAATGATCGAGAGTGCTTTTCTGACTTGTTCTTCAGCGTCCGCACGCATGTCGCGTTCTTGTTGAAGTTGACGGTTTTTTTCTTTCAGCAGGACTGTCTGGGCCAGCAGTTTTTTGTTTTGCTGATCCAGGTGTATGAATACTTTTACCTTCGATTTCAGCACTTCAGAGGCAATGGGTTTGAACAGATAATCCACCGCACCGGATTCATAGCCCTTGAACAGGTGCTCTTCCGTATGGCTGATTGCCGTCACAAAAATGATGGGCACATACCTTGTTTTTTCAATGGCTCTCAACATGGTAGCAGTCTCATAGCCATCCATTCCGGGCATTTGGACATCCAGCAGGATCAGGGCAAAATCATGGCGATAGGACTGTTTCAGTGCTTCCGGACCTGAGGTTGCCTTGATGATCTCAATGTCAAACTCATCCAGTAGACTTTCCAGAGCCAACAGATTTTCAGTTCTGTCATCAACCATCAGAATTTTTGGAATAGGGATATCCATTCGATTCCTGTGTAATAATAAATGTAAGCGTTCAGCTTTCAGTATTCAGCTTTCAGTGTTTATGCGCTTCAGAAACATTATAACTCAATAGCAGAAAATATCGTTTGGCTTCCAGGCCTTGAGAATTTCTGAAAACTGATAACTGACGGCTGAACGCTTACTAATAAATTCAGATGAGTTTTTTAATCAGGTTGAACAACGTCTGCGGTTGCAATGGTTTGGATAAATATTCATTGGCACCGCACTCCAGACATTTTTCACGATCACCCTGCATGGCATGCGCTGTCAACGCAATAATGGGTACCGCGTTGAATTTTTCCCGGGTTCTAATTTCCCGGATGGTGTCATAGCCATTCATTTCCGGCATCATGATATCCATCAGGATCAAATCCGGAATATCGTTTTCCAGCTTGGCCAGGGCTTCTTTTCCATCAAACGCCATGATGATTTCCATTTTTTTTTCTTCCAGCAGTTGCGACAGGGCAAAGGCTCCGGACGCATCATCATCAACCAGCAGAATCTTCAGGCCTTCAGGAATTTCTTTTTCCCATGCCCTTGAAATGAAAAGTCGTTTTGGTCCATCAATATCCTGGTTAACCCGCTGAAGAAATACCATGATTTCCTGCAGAAGTTCATCAACAGACCTGGCCTCCTTGATGACAATCCCGTTGAAATGATGTTCCAGTTGTTCCTCTTCAGTTTCAGAAAAATTTTCCGTTGTATGAATAATGAGCAATGGCAGATTGATCATGGAATTCAGGTTGATGTCTTTCAGGAGTTCAACCACTGAAATATCAAGATCACTGACGTTCAGCAACATACAATCATATTCTCCGGATTCAAGCTCTGCCAGGATGTCATCCTCATGGCCCTGAACATGCGCTATGACATCTTTCCTGCGCAACAGTACTTTCAAATAGGGGGCAAATAGAGGTTTTTTTTCAACCACCAGTACGCGTTTGATCGATTTGGCGATTAGTCCATCCAGACGTTCAAAAACCTGGAGCAGATTGTCCTCACTGATTGGTTTTGTAAACAGTCCTACCGCACCGGCGTTGACGGCCCTGACACTGTCTTCGATCACGGAGATGAAATGCACCGGAATCCGCCGGGTTTCAGGTTTGGTTTTCAATTCTTCAAGAACGGACCACCCATCCTGTTTGGGCAACATGATATCGAGAATGATGGAGTCCGGTTGAAATTTCCGGGCCAGTTCTAAGCCGCTCTTGCCATCATAAGCACAGATGACCTTAAAATTCTGCTCATGGGCCTTATCCCTGACAATATTCGAAAAACTGGCATCATCCTCAATCACCAACAGGATCCGATCCTGTTCGCCAATATTGTCCCGGTCATCATAACTATTGAGCGGGAGATTTTGCCATGCCGGCGAATACAGTTTGTGGTCCTGTTGTATTTCCGTAAAATCAACTCTTTTTTCGGGCAGTGGTGTAGCGTTCAATGGCATGAGTAACGCGAACATACTGCCTTTTCCTTCATTGCTGATCAGGGTGATTTCGCCACCTAGCAGATGGGCCAGTTTTCTTGCAATGGTTAGCCCAAGGCCTGTTCCTCCATATTTTCGACTGGTACTGCCATCTGCCTGCCGAAAAGCTTCAAACACGGCTTCCTGCTTTTCCGCAGGGATTCCAATACCAGTGTCCTTCACGGCAAACACAACCGGATTCAAAAGGCTGGTATGAATCTGTTCCGAAAAACTCTGGAGAGGCGCAATACGCAGTGTGATCTCGCCTTCTTGAGTGAACTTGATGGCATTTGACAGAAAGTTCCTCAAAATCTGTTCTATCCGCAGTTTATCAGTTTGCATTGTCCGGGGAAGTTGCTGATCCAGCTCCATGCTTAACAACAAGCCCTTATTATCCGCGATCGACTGGAATTCGTGTTTCATGGAAGCCAATAAAGCTTCGAAACGCATGTCTTCATGGCACAATTCAAGTTTACCGGCTTCAACTTTGGAAAGATCCAGAATATCATTGATGAGATGCAACAGCCCTTTGCCGGAGTGCAAAATGGTTCGGGCAAATTCAACCTGTTTTTGTGTCAGGTTTCCCTCTTTGTTTTTGGACAGGATTTCAGCGAGAATCAGCAGGCTGTTGAGGGGACTTCGCAGTTCATGGGACATGTTGGCCAGAAATTCAGACTTAAACTGATTGCTGAGTTCCAGCGCTTTTGCTTTTTCTTCCAGTTCCGCACTGGATTTTTTGAGCGCTTCGTTTTTTAACTGGATTTCCTTTTGACTGGTTTCCAGCACCAGGGTTTTTCTTGCCAGTTCCTCATTGATGGCCCTGAGTTGGAGCTGACGTTCATTCAACGATTGCTCTGAACGCGTGAGTGCTCTTGTCTGAGATTCCAGTTCTTCATTGGAAACCTGAAGTTCTTCCTGCTGGGCCTGCAGAACTTCCGCCTGATGTTGTGTCTCTTCCAGCAATTTCATCATCTTTGACCGGGTTTCCGCGGCAATGAATTTTATGGCTATATGGTGACTGACCAGATCCAGCAATTTGAGTCTGTCTTCATGGGGTTGTCGGGAGAAGCAAATTTCCATTACGGCCACGGTTTGTCGTTCATAGACAAACGGAATTAAAACAATAGATCCAGGCACCATATTACCCAGTCCTGATTCAATACGGACATAATCCGCAGGAATTTCATCAATCTGAAGAGTTTTTTGGGTTTTTGCGACCTGTCCGACAAGTCCTTCACCCAACATGAAAGATTGTTTCATGATTTCACAGGGATAACCATAACTGGCGGTCAGTCGCATCACATCCTGATGGTTGAGATAAACCGCACCGATTTGTCCTCCAATGCTTGGCACCAGAAAATCAATCATATCCTGGGCCAGTATTTCTGATGTATGACCAGCTCTCATTGCCTCATACAATTCAGCTCGTCCTTGATCGAGCCAGTGTTGTTTCTGGTTTTCTTCACTCAGGGTATGCAGATTGTTGAGCATTTTATTCAGAGCCATGCCCAGGAGATCCTTATCACTCCGGACACGAACAGAAGATTCATAGTTGCCCTGAGTCACCGCGATGGCAATATTGGTCATTTCACGCAGGCGATCCACCATTTCCTGCATGGCGTTGAGCAGTTGACCGGTTTCGTCCCGGCTTTCTGATTGAATCCTGATATTGAAATCACCTTGCGCAACCTGCTGTGCTGTTTTTACCGCGGTTTCCAGATTTTCTTTAATTTTTTTAGAGAAGTTCCATGCCAGGAAGAAGCCCAGCATTCCAGAAATCCCGGTTCCCCAGAACAGAACGTTCATCAATAAATTTTTGGCCCACCTGGAGGCTTCTCCTAAAGTGTAGGAAAATTGATTTTCCAATTCGAATAAAATGTCATCAATCTCTTCAGTTCTGGTCATAATAGAAGCATGATATTTTTTATTTGCTTCAGATTCTTCAAGGTGGTTTTCCTGAGCAAATGTGGAATGAAGTTTCTCACCAAGCTGATCCAGTTCATCAATATAAACATCGCCCTCAGTCCAGACCTGTATTGCCTTGTTGATATGATGGAAATTTCTGAAACGACGAAATAAAATCATCATATCATCCACTTCATCCGGGTGATTGAGACCTTCCAGAAAGCCTTTCCGGGCAACTTCAAAATCAGGATTTTCCTTTTCCAGTTCAATGCGGGCTGTTTTATCTCCAAGTGGAATCGCCAGAAAACGTCTGAAATCCTCATAATCGTGTTGCGCATGACTCATGTTGTACTTGATCAACGAATAAACCGCCGATTTCTGGGCTTTGGCCCATAAGCCCTCTCCGCCAATATAGGCTCTGATGGTGGACAAGGTGTCCATGCTGAACCATGCCAGAATAATGGTGAGGACAATATGAATCAGAAAAAAACTATAGATGAGAGATATTTTACGGGAGATGCTCATGGGGACTTTCAGAATATAAACAAGGTTTCTTGAGAGACATCACTGGACTGCTATGACCATGAATTCATTCAATGGAATTTGTCAGCGAGAAACGCAATGCAAAAACCGCTCTTTGCTCAAAGCCTTTAGGTGCGAAGACTGCTGGCTTGAGTTTCGTGTGTTATTAACTGTTGAGTCCTATGGAGAAACAGATGATTTATGAATTTGAGGTGATTCTTTTCATCAAGAGGAACAATTGATCTTTAAGAGCACTATTTTCCAAAACCAATTCTTGCATGCGCTGGATCAAATCGAAATTTTTTGAAGATAAGTTCTCATTTCTGGATGTCATGTTGAATAATTTTGTCAGTTGCCGTTCACTTTCTACATTGATTTGGGGGGGATGCAGAATTTTCTGTTTGAATTGTTGTAGCGCTTCTTCAAGTGCCTTTTGTTGTGAAGGATTGTTCGATTGGATATTTGAGAATTCTGTAAACAACTGATCCAGTTGTTTTTTGAGAGTATCATTGTAAATCGTCCATTGCTGCTCGATCAGGTTACGTTGTTGAATCTCCAGGGTTAGTTGCTGATTGAGTTTCGATAACTCCGACGCTTTCTCTTCAAATTGATTCTTTTGCTCCTGAAGCAATATTTTTTGTTTGAAATATTGAATAAAATTGAAAATTTTTTGTTTAAAAATAATGGGATCCAGAGGCTTCTGCAGATAATCCAGAGCCCCTGAATAGTAAGCTTGCTGTGTATGGATTGAATCAAAAGCTTTGCCTGTAACCAGGATGATCGAAGAATTCTTTGAAGAACCCAAATAGCGGATCAACTCTGTCGCCTTGATTCCTGAAATTCCAGGCATTTGAACATCCATAACGATTAAAGCATACTCCTTATGTCGAGCTTTCGACACCGCTTCTTTGCCCGATGCCGCAGTCTCAATGATTAAATGAAACTCTTCTAACAGTTTTAATAAAAGAACTTTTTGATCCTCATCATCATCAACCAATAGAATTGTTGGTATCATATCTTCACTGGAATCATGATCGCTATGGTATGAATGGGGCCTATTGAATTGTTCTTTCACAAATCATCTCTTCGGGGTTATGAATGTTCAGGTCGCATGGTGGGAAACAAAATGACATCCCTGATGTTGGCTTGATTGGTCAACAGCATCACCATGCGGTCAATGCCAAAACCAATGCCTCCCATCGGTGGCATGCCATATTCCATCGACCGGACAAAATCTTCATCATAAGGATGGGTTTCCTGCTCCCCGGCTCGTCCGCGCTCCACCTGTTGTTCGAGCAGGCGACGTTGCGCGACCGGATCATTGAGTTCAGAATAGGCATTGGCAATTTCCCAACCGCACATGTAGGCTTCAAACCGTTCAATCATACCGGGTTTGGTACGATGTTTTTTGCAGAGAGGGCTGCTTTCTTCAGGATAATCAACCACAAACACCGGTTGAATGAGTTTCGCTTCACAGGCTTCTTCAAACACAACCTGCATCGCCATCCCGCGAGAATATTCACCATTCAGTGCCCATTGATTCTGTAACAGGAGATTTTTGATTTCATCATCACTCATTCCGGAAAACGGAATGCCCGCAATTTGCTCAATGCCTTCCAGCATCGTAATCCGTTTCCACGGAGCCTTGACATCAATTTTATGTCCCTGAGATTCAAACTCAGTGGTTCCATGCAAAGAAAGAGCGCATTGTTCCCACAGGGTTTCACAATGGACCATCATATCCTGATAGTCGGCATAGGCCTGATAAAATTCCAGAGCGGTGAATTCAGGATTATGGGTGCGGTCGATGCCTTCATTTCGGAAATTTTTCACAAACTCAAACACGCGTTCAAAGCCGCCGACAACCAGTCGTTTCAGATAGAGTTCATTGGAGATTCGCATGAAAAAATCAATGCCGAGGGCGTTGTGGTGTGTCTTGAAGGGCGTCGCGTTGGCACCACCATAAATGGATTGCAGGGTAGGGGTTTCCACTTCCAGAAAGTCGTTTTCCAGAAGATATTGCCGGATCGTCTGAATGATCTGAGAACGCTGACGGAAGACTTTGGCTACCTCGGCGTTGAGGGTTAGATCCACATAGCGTTGTCGATAGCGAAATTCCTTGTCACGTACCTGATCAAATACGATGGTTTGTCCATCCTGTTCTTTCACTTTGGGAACAGGCAGGGGGCGTATGGCTTTGGAAAGCAGTTCCAGATGTTGAACACGCAGGGTCAGTTCTCCGGTTTTAGTCAGCATCAACGTGCCTCGAAGCCCCAAAAAGTCGCCGATGTCACAAAGATTGAACAGATCAAACATATCAGCGCCCAATTCATCCATTTTAACATAGAACTGTAATCGCTGATGAGATTCCTGAATGTTGGCAAAAATAGCTTTTCCCTTGCCTCTGACAGCCATCAACCGACCGGCAATTGCCAGGATTTCCTGCTTTTCAAGCAATTCGGTCGCATTGTGTCGAATGCTATCAATCGAATGGGTGCATTGAAATTGCCAAGGGTAGGGGTTGATACCGAGTTCTTTGATTTTTCCGAGTTTTTCCAGACGAATCTGGGTTTGATCATGCAAATCATCCATACGTTCTCTTCATTCAATTTCTGGAGTTCAAAAGTGTGAGGGGACAATGTGCGGAACTGTATTCAAAAACAGGGCAAGGTACAACTTTTTAGTAGTCATGCAACGATGACACAAAAGCACAGTGACGTGACACCTGAATTAAAATCCCAGCGAAGCCAGCAAATCATCCACATTGTCCTGGGATTGTCGGTTGACAGAATCTTCCTGCAAGGGCCCCTGAAGTTCTTCCTGAGAGTTCTGTCTGTTCGAATAAATCTGTCCGAATGTTTTGACCAATTCTACCATTTCATTTTCCAGCGAATTCAGTAGTTTAACAATTTTGTTGATGACCTGCCCTGTCAGGTCCTGATAATCCTGAGCAACCAGAATGTCGGTCAATTGCTGTTGCATGGTGTCATCTTCTTCCTGAAACTGCCGCAGCATGTTCTGGAAGAATTGAAGGTGCCCGGAATCAGCGTTTTGGGAAATCAAGGCGTCTAAATGTTCTTGTGCCGCCTGATATTGGCTGGAACGATCCGCAAGCTTGTTCATGACTTCTTCGGATAAATCCATGGTTTTGTTGGCGGCGTTTTCTGTCATGGAAACAATATGCAACAACCGTGATGTGGCATCTTCCATGTCATGATTCGCAAGTTCGCCGATTCGTTTAGGCAGATCCTTGTCGATGGTTTTCCATTGTTCATGAAACTCTCTCAACAGTTTTCCAAGTTCCTGGAATAACGGCTCTGTGGTGTTGAAGGAATCAAAAATCATTCCGATATTCTGTGGATCAGATTCTCTCATGATATGGAAAAAAGATTGCAACTGGTGTATGAGTTCCTGCGTGATCTGAAATGATTCACTATCAGGAGGAATGCCTTCAAGCACATTATACAGTGATTCGATAAATTGTGTTTCCTGTTCCATGGCGCCTTTGAGTAGAGTTCCTGTTTTTTGCTTTTATGTAACTGTTATGAGACGACAATGTTTAGAACAAAATTGATGATACAGGTATTGTCTTGGAAAAACAGCAAGCTTTCATTATGACGTACACTTTCAATTGGGGGGCTCCGTGATTTTATCATTGGGCCATCCGCTATGATCATGTTGTTACTCCAAAACAATCGGGAGATCAATAGAACCACTGATAATTTTTTGAATGCCTCACTATGGATGCCAGACGAACAATTTGTGTGGGTGATGTCCACGGATGCTATCAAGAATTGATGATGCTCCTGAAAAAGGTCGGCTACAGTCAGGAACAGGATCAATTGATTTTTGTGGGGGATCTTGTCAATCGGGGACCCGAGTCGCTGAAAGTTCTTGAATTTGTACGAAAAGAAAATGCGCAGGTGGTGATGGGGAACCATGAATATGGATTTTTGCTGTTTCTGGACCAGGGAAAGTTTTCTGACTCAGGATTTGAAACACTGAGACGGGATATGGGGCCTGATCTGGAAGACTGGACCAACTGGATCAGAAAATGGCCACTCTGGCTTGAATGGCAAAAATATCTGGTGGTTCATGCCGGTCTGGTTCCCGGACAAGCTCCTGCAGAAACAAAGCCCAACATTCTGATGAATATCCGCACCTGGGACGGCGCTGGTGACTGTCTGGATCATCCTGATCATCCCCCATGGTTCAGGCTTTACCGGGGTGTCTCCACCGTCATTTACGGGCACTGGGCCAAACGGGGGCTTGAATTGAGGGAACGTACCATCGGTCTGGATTCAGGCTGTGTTTATGGAAACCGTCTGTCTGCCCTGATTTTGCCTGAACGTAAAATCATTCAGGTGAACGCCTTAAAAAAATATGTTCGCTACTGACAGGATAACACAGTGAAACGCCTCTTTTTTTTTCTGCTGGCCTGCCAGTTCATGGCCCTGATCTTTTCAATCTGGCTGGTCTATATGGTTTTTGTGGCACCTGCCGAACAACTGGACCGGGAGAAAATCAGACATTCCCTGCTCACAGAAACCTCTGTGTATTTCAACGATCAGCAGACCCGAATCGGAACCTTTTTTGAAAAAGCCCATCGACAGTATCTGGTCCTGCAAAGTCCCATTGAAACCAGTTCTGATACGGGTGATTTGATTCCCCCCCTGTTTCTCAAAGCCATTGTTGCCAGTGAAGATAAGGAATTTTATGAGCATGTCGGCGTATCCTTATCCGGGATAGCCCGGGCGATGTTCAGGAATATTCTTGCCGGAAGAGTGGTTCAGGGAGCCAGCACCTTGACACAGCAGACTTCCGAGCTGTTGTTTGAACATAAATCCAGAGACCGCTGGAAACGCTGGCTGGCGAAAATCAGCGAGACGATTGACGCATTCAGACTGGAACTGCGTTATTCCAAGGACCAGATTCTCGAATTCTATACCAACCTGTTTTATGTGCATGGCACCGGCCAGGGATTATCCATTGCCGCCCGCTATTATTTTGACAAGTCCGTGCCCGAACTGAATTTGTCTGAAGTCAGCTTCATCGCCGGTTCAGTGAAAGGCCCGAACAATTACAATCCATTTCTGACCAACGACCCGGAAAAACAAAAACGGATCATTGCTAAAGCGACAGAACGGAGAAACTATGTTCTGGGAAATATGCTGGAAATGGGGTCCATCACACCTCTACAATTCAAGGAAGCGTCTGCCAACCCAGTGCCATTTCGTCAGGGAACCTTCAGGTTTCAGCAAAATCATTTATTGAGCACTGTCAAAAACCGGTTGGAAACCGAACCCTTCAAAACAATTCTTGAAGAACAGGGCATCAGTGACATCACCCGCTCTGAACTGCGGATCACCACCACGGTTGATCCTGTATTGCAGGCGGCCGGCGAGTTTGAAATGAAACGGCATCTCTCAGGACTGGAATACCGGTTTTCTCCCTACAAAAAACCGGAATCCAATCCGGTGGAACCCAAGACACGCTTGTTGTCCGGAGAATTTTATACGGGTACCATTCAATCGCTTGATCTCAAAAACCCACCGGAAATCCGGATCACCGCAGGTTCAGAAACAGTGGTGGTCAAAGATTCGCTCTTACGTGAATTTGTTGCGAATGTCACACACAGTGCTCCTGCTTCAGTGAATGGCTACCATTACCGAAAAGCGTTCAAGCTACTGCGTCAGGGGGATCCTGTTCTGGTTTCAGTGTTTAAGCGGGATTCTGATGGCACAAGACTGGGAGGAATAGAACAACAACCTAAACTGGATGGGGGATTGCTGGTTCTGCAGGAAGGCAAGGTGCGGGTGATGGTTGGTGGCTTTTCCAATAAAGGCTTCAACAGAGTCCTTCAGGCCCGCAGGCAACCGGGTTCAACTTTCAAAATTCTGCTGTATCTGGTTGCCCTGGAACTGGGGTGGGATCCACTGGAACCGATTTCCAATATGCCAAGGCCCTATCAATGGCACCGGCAATATTATTTTCCAAGACCTGACCATCAGCCTGCGTCCAATATCACCAGCATGGTCTGGGCCGGCGCAAAATCAGAAAATCTTGCCAGCATCTATCTTCTGGAAAATCTGCTTCAATATCTCGATGAGGATCAATTTGCTCAATTGATGGATTTCACAGATATGTCGATCCGGTCTGACGAAGCAAAAAATGATTATTATGCCCGACTTCGTGACAAACATGGCATCATCGACACCCGCAGATATCTTTCAGAACAGATGTTTTTGAATGCGTTGCAGAAGATTCTGACTGAATTTCAGCTTTCCGAAGAAGAAAATCTTCAATTGAGAAAACTGGTTTATGGCACAGGGTGGCAATCCGTTGATAAACGACTGGAACAAAAGAAAACCGAACGCGCCCAGCAGGAACAAATTTTGTTGCGGCATAATTATCTGAGATTCAAGCCGTTGCTTGTGAATTGCCGCAAACACCTTGTGACAATCAGAACATCGTTGCGTGAAAATAATTCTGAAACATTGCCGTTGATTGCGGAGACAATGCTCGAAGGTTGGTATGTGAATCCTGAAGACGCAAGTCCGGAAGAGGTGCCCCCCCTGGCTTATGCTGAGAAGCCTGAGTCCCTTGATCACCAATGGATTCCGCTCACTGTGGATAAACTGAGACTGTACCGGCAGTTTTGGACTCATGAGCAGTTATTGCGGATGTTTGAACATTCCAACATTCGACTTGAAGGAAAAATTTCTGTCAACATTCTGCAAGTGATCAACGATCTCATGAACCAGCGCATGGAAGAAGTGTTGAAATTACCAGCGTATTCCCAAGACAGGTTATTCTGGCATCATGATTTCCGGATTGCCCTGAGTCTGCAAACCCTGATCAAGGTGGCTGAACTGTTGGGCGTCAGCAGTGAATTGAAACCGATCCTGTCCTTTCCGCTTGGTTCCAATGAGGTGACTCTGGCAGATCTTGCGTTGTTGTTTCAGAGCTATGCGACAGGGGACATGAATCTTTTGCCAGGCCAAACCAAAAAAAATCAATGGAAAATCATTGAAAGAATTGAAGATAAATTCGGAAATGTCCTGTTTCAGGAAGAACCCGAACGGGTCAATGTCGTGGAACAACCCACCCTGAATGCCTTGCACGAAATTATGAGATCCGTGGTGGAATATGGCACTGGTCGTGGGGCAAGAAAGTTTTTGATCACTGAAATTCCTTCTGCAAATGGTCCAAAACGCTTGAGAATTCCGGCCTTTGGTAAAACCGGAACTGCCAATAATTTTACCAACTCCACCTATGTCGGCATATTACCGGTGATACAAAATGGCAACGCTGTGCTTAAAGGCGGATATGTGATTGCGGCCTATGCCGGATTTGACCGTTTAGTGGACACATTGACTTCAAATTATCGTTTGTCAGGTTCTTCCGGCGCACTCCCCATCTGGGCACGCATGGCCAGAAAAATCATACAGACGCCTGATTACCAGCAACGTCTGCTTCAGCAATTTCAGGGTTCATCAATGGAAACCCGATTGATTCCGGTGGATTATGCCCTGAAGATTCCTCAAACCGTATCCATGATCAATGGAATGCCAACAGCACCATCAGAGGGAATCCCCCAGGGGAAAGTACACTTGCCTGTCAACGATAAATCAGAACGGGTGATTCGAGGGTTGAAAGAGATGATGTGGTTGAAGGGGCAATGATGAGAGGGTATTTCAGCATAGCTTTTCCCTTGACATATTGTTGATGGTTCTGACAAAAAACACAGCATTGAACTTTAATTTGTTTTCAACATTGCATTTTGGTGGTGGATTATCCGCAGGATGGAGATTTGAAGTTACCATTGACAGATATGCTTCAGATGGATCCACATCCCTGTCATATTTATGCTGGCAGACAAGGGGTACTTCAACAGGAGATACTGATTTGAAATTTTCAATCAGTTGTAACGCGAGATTGTTAGCAGGACAAAAAATTGGGGTTTTCGTTCGTCAGAATTCGGGTACGAGTAAATCATTATACTTTAGCGACGGTGCTGTGGGAGAACCATCGACTTTTGGGGCCGCCTATCTGGGAAATTATCAATAAAACATATTTTAACTGGACGTTGAACATTATCCTGTAACGTATTGACTCGAGTGTTGTGTTTTCAGTATCTACTGGCCTGAAAAGCTCTGATGTGATCGGATCAATAATCGTAAACTATTGAAATGACTGAACTCGTGATTTCAGTGTTTTGTTTAATAAAGTGCATTATTTCAATCATATATCCAAAACACAACACTCGAGGACATAACTGTCTGTCATTCTTGCCATTAGTCATGGTTGATCCTGTGTTCGCCGCACGCCACATAAATGATGGTCGAATAAAAATTCATAGAGTAAGATTTTATGTTGATTTTTTAATTTTCCTCCTATAAATGACGCTGATCATTTCAAAATAAAATGTGCCGAAGTGGCGGAATTGGTAGACGCGCTAGATTCAGGTTCTAGTATTCGCAAGGATGTGGAAGTTCGAGTCTTCTCTTCGGCACCATCACAATATTCAGGGATAGCGGGCTTTATGGTGTGAATGCTTTACAGCATTAAAACCCCAGGTGTCCATATAAGTGTCCAACCGTCTATTTCACTTCCTGACCTGAGCCTCTTTTTTTGCTTCAAAAGCAATTCACTTAAAAACCCTTTCAGGATAACAACCGGCAAGTTTCAGTTGCTCTGGGTGCATTCCAATAGTGTGACATGTAGATGGAATTGTGTTCTAAAGCCATAAATTGTAGTCAAATGCAGCATAAATCTTCTTTAAATCCCTGTATATTGGGTGATTTTTTGTCGAAAAAACAGAAAATCACACTATTGGAATGCACCCCTTTATCCGAACCCTCCGTCTTTAGACTGTGGTTTTTCAGTTTTTTCGCCCAATGATTCAACTGGAAATATGATCCGCCAACATATACCCATATCCAAGTCATCCATTACGGTCTCGATGATGAGTTTTTGACAATGAACAAAAAATAGTATTTTAATGTGAGTGATTCATTGCGTTTTTGAAAGGAAGTTATGTTGAATAGTGATTCATTGAAACAGGAACTGAGTCTGCCTTGTGGAGCAAAAGTCAGAAACCGTTTTTTGAAATCAGCCATGAGTGAGGCTCTTGGAACAACCGATTTAGGGCCTGGTCCCTTGTTGAACCGTCTGTATCAGACGTGGTCTGAGGGTGGAACGGAAATTCTGATCACAGGCAATGTGATGATTGACGCCCGGTATCTTGGTGAACCGGGCAATGTTGTGGTTGAAAACGAAAAAGATCTGGAGGCACTGAAGCAATGGGCCAAAGCCGGTACGTCAAAGGGCAATCATCTTTGGATGCAGATCAATCATCCCGGAAAACAGATCCCGGGGTTTTTGTGCAAGGAACCCGTCGCGCCCTCGGCTGTTCCCCTGAAATTACCAATGTTCAATAAACCAAGGGCCATGACTCAGGAAGAAATTCTTGAGACCATTCAACGTTATGGCAGAACCGCTGGAATCGCCAGAAAGGCCGGTTTTACCGGTGTGCAGATTCATGGTGCGCATGGTTATCTGGTGAGCCAGTTTCTTTCTCCGCATCACAATCAGCGCACCGATGAATGGGGTGGTTCTCTGGAAAACAGAATGCGTTTTTTAAGAGAAGTTTATCTCGCCATGCGTGAGCAGGTCGGTACTGATTTTCCTGTGAGTCTTAAGGTGAATTCAGCCGATTTTCAGCGCGGGGGATTCACTGAAGAAGAATCTCTCACAGTGATTCAGACTATTGCGGATGACGGCATTGATCTGGTTGAAATTTCAGGTGGAAATTATGAAGCTCCGGCCATGATGAATGGTGCCAGAAAAACAGCCGAAAGTACCCGTCAGCGTGAAGCCTATTTTTTGGTCTTCGCGGAAGAAGTACGGAAACGCACCAAGGTTCCTATCGCGGTTACCGGTGGATTTCGAACAGCGAAAGGCATGATTGACGCTGTAGAATCAGGCGCAACCGATATCATTGGCACAGCGCGACCACTGGCGATTGATCCGGATTTTCCCAACCGCATTATGATGGGACATGACTTTCAGAGTCTGGTGCAGGAAAAAATCTCTACAGGGGTTAAACTGCTGGATACTGCGCTCATGCTGAATCTGACCTGGTACGAACGGCAACTGGAACTCCTGGGCAAGGGTAAAAAACCTGACCCCTACATGAATCCCTGGATGGCCGCGGCTCAGGTTCTGTTTTCTGTCAACCTGAAAAATTTGCGCAGACGCCGCGCTTGAGGTCAATACCCGTGAATGACATCAGGTTTGTAGTCCAGCCTTTAGGCGGAAAACCCTGCTGAAAAGCTGCTTGAAGGAGGAACTACGAACGTTTCGCCATGATTTCAGGAAAACCTGTTTTAAGGGGTTGGTCACATTTTTGGCAAATGAACTGTATGTCATTTCGAACCGTAGGTGAGAAATCTTTGCAGACCAGCATGTTAAGATCTCTCGCATGCATTCGAGATGACAAAGTGGCCCAATAGTGACTAACCCCTAAAAATCATCAAAGAGCATGACTCCATCGCTCTCTTTGGGATTCGGATAAATTGTTTGGCAGTAATTATGGGTGAACTTTTTTTATACGGTATTGCTGTATAAGCCGAGAGGATCGAATATTTTTTTCGGTGTATTTTTTCAAGATGGACTCACGAAGTGAATGAAGATATGTTCTCCCGATAACCCGAAAGACAGGAGAACTCATGAAAACCCAAACAGAATCATCTCGATAGACAAAAAGGGAAAAGAAAAAATTAATTTCCAATGCAGTTGGGTCACCGATCTTTCCGTGAATGCGGACAACATTGAAGTCCTGGTTGAAGGCGCCAGAAAACGGTGGAAGATTGAAAATGAGTGTTTCAATACACTCAAGAATCAGGGCTATTGTCTTGAGCATAACTACGGCCACGGTAAAGCCAATCTCTGCTTCAACGTGTATCTTTTTACACTGTTGGCCTTCTATTTTCACCAGATTTTTGAGTTGACCGACCTGACCTACCAAGCCTGCCGAAAGAAGTTTGGCAGTAAGCGCCATTTGTGGGAAACCATGCGGACTGCCATCAAATGGTTCGTCTTTGAAAGTTGGGATCTGCTGTTGAATTTCATGCTAACACCGACAAGATATGCTCCAACGATAACCCTTTCGGGATAATCCTGATTGTCGGGAGTAAACTTAACGATTCTCGTCGCTCCTGAATGGCAGAAGACGGGATGGGTGCGTTCCCAAAAAGGAGAATTTACTCCATGGATTATCGGCTTTTTGCTTTTTTAAAAAAATAGACCGCTTTTTCGATTTCTGGGGATGTGTTGTTTCGAGTTGGAAGGAAAATTCGTGTTAGATCTGCGCTGGTAATCATTTCACACATAATTGCTGGTGATGAAATCGTGGCGGGCCACAGGATTTCATCACCAAATTATTTACAGCAGGATAATTTTCAGTCCGTGAAGGTTTGGATCGTGCCAATGATCCCCACCACTTTGGTTTTGTCATAAATGGGGCCGGTCCTGAAAAATAATTTGATGGTATGTCCGGAGTCATGGATTCCCTCGCTTTCTCCCTCAAAATGTTGCCCATCCTGAAGTTGCAGAATTTTTTCCTGAAGCGTTGATTCGATTCCTGTCAGTTCCAGCCCGTTCAGGCCCACAAAAGATTTCAGGGGGTCGCCGAATATTTCCGCGAAGCGTTTGTTGGTAAACACGATGGTTCCGGCAGGATCCAACTGGAAAATCCCTTCATTGGACAGGGTCGCAATTAATTTGTAGCGGTCGTCACTGATCTTCAGGGCATTTTCTACCACTTCATGCTGCTGAATGTGCCGCTGAAGTTTTTCGTTGAGTTTCTTTTGTTCCGTAATTTGACTGAACGTCATCACCACCCCCTCAATGACGTTTTCCAGGGTACGGTAGGGGATGATTTTCATGATGTACCATTGCCCATCCCGGGTTTCGATCTCAACTTTGCGTGGAATCAGATTGTCCAGAACCTGCTTTGCATCCTGAACCATATTTTCATATAAAAATTTATTGGCGATATCACTCAGCGGACGTCCCGCGTCTGTTGGAATGAGGTTGATGATCCTGGTCGCATGGGTGGTGAACCGGTTGATATTGAGATGTGTGTCCAGAAACACCGTTGGAATCTCGGTTCCGTCAAGCAGATTTTTCATGTCATTGGCCGCTTTGGAAAGTTCTTCAATTTTGCTTTGCAGTTCGGTGTTGACTGTCACCAGTTCTTCATTGAGCGAGTTTTGCTCTTCTTTGGCGGTTTCCAGTTCCTCATTGGTGCTTTGCAACTCTTCATTGGTGGATTGCATTTCTTCATTGGAGGACTTGAGTTCTTCGTTGGCTGTTTCCATCTCTTCGATGGTTGATTGCAGGGTTTCCCGGGTGTATTGTAAATCCTGTTCCAGCAAGTCGATACTTTTTATGCTTTTTTTCCTGGAACGTGCTTTTGACCTTGGACCTTGAAGAGCGTCGGGAGAAGCGATCTGCTGAAAGGATATCAGTAGCAATCCATTGATCGAACCCGGCATTGTGAGAGGTTGGATGATTAAATTGAAAGCACTGGAACTGGTCTGTGAATCCACACCATTGTTTATCGATAATCCTGAAACAATGGTTTTGCTTTTCTGGTTGAGGGCTTTGTGAACAGCCGCGGGCAACTCCAGTTTGAGCCGGTCCCGTGCCATTTCAAAAACGTTGTTGGTTTTGGCTTCACCCGAGGGCAGTGACAGGTATCGGGCGGTATCGCCATGCACATAGACAATCATTCCTTTTTCGTTGATAACAAGGCTTGGGAGCGCATATTCATCCAGCAATATTTTTTCAATGATCCGGGCGAGACTCTGGGGGTTGGGTTGTGCCTGTTGCGGAGCAACCGCGTCAGGCGACAAGGTCTGTAGCGGAAATTCCAGGGAGGAATGAATCCCCGGCATGATCGCGTCTTTACGCTGATGCAGTTTCCATTTTCGATCAATCGCTGAAAATAATTCAGTAAACCCCCCGATGCTTTCTGACGACCCCAGAAAGAGCAGTCCTTCAGGTTTCAGACTGTAATGAAAGACCGGCATCAATTTTTTTTGTAAGTCTGAATTGAAATAAATCAGCATATTTCTGCAACTGAGCAGATCCAGTTTGGTGAACGGCGGATCCTTGATCACGTTTTGCGTGGCAAACACCACCATTTCCCGAATGTCTTTCTTGATGCGATAGCCATTGTCATCCCGGGTGAAAAAACGTTTCAGAATGGCCGGTGCCACATCATTTTCAATCCCCTGCGGATAAACGCCGGTTCGGGCCTGGTTGATGGCATCTTCGTCAATGTCTGTCGCGAAAATCTGCACAGGGAAATGCCTGGAAATCTGTTCCATGCACTCACGCACCATGATGGCGATGGAATAGGCTTCTTCGCCGGTGGAACATCCGGGAACCCAGATGCGCACACTCGCATCATCTGTTTTGGCTTGCAGGCATGAGCGTAAATTCTGTTCAAGAATTTGAAACGCTTCCGGATCTCTGAAAAAATGTGTCACCCCAATCAACAATTCCGTGAACAGAAGCCGGATTTCAGGCGGTTTTTGCTGAAGAAAACTTACATATTGATCAATAGTATCCAGATGATGGACATGCATCCTGCGTTCGATTCTGCGACAGATCGTATTTTCTTTATAATTGGAAAAATCGTGACCGACATGGGAACGGAGGAGACGATAAATTTTTTGCAGGGCAACCGGAACGTCCCCGGAAATTGCTTTGCCGGAGTTCAGGATTTTCCTGTAAGGTTTTTTGGTATACAGGATCAAAGTTGCGGGCATTTGTTCAGGCGGGAGCACAAAATCGATCAAATTGGTATTGATGGCACTTTGAGGCATACTGTTGCTTTGCGCTGTTGTTGGATCCTGCGCCATGGTCAATCCCAACTCGGCCTTGATGGCTTTCAACCCCAGGGTTCCATCGGTTCCCATTCCCGATAAAATGATGCCGATCGCTTTTTCTTTCTGGTCCTGTGCCAGCGAATCAAAAAAAGTGTCAATGGACATTCTTGGCCCATGCTCTGAGGTGGGCGTGTTCAACAGCAGTATTCTGTTCATGACCACAACCTCTTTATTGGCAGGTATCACATAGACACAATCGGCCTGAAGAGCCATGCCGTCTTCGATTTGAAACACTTTCAGCTTTGTGGATTTCTGAATCAATGCAGGCAGGATACTGACATGAGAGGGGTCCAGGTGTGAAACGACAACAACCGCGACATTATTCCCCGTGGACAAATTCAGAAAAAATTGTTCCAGCGCCGCCAGTCCACCTGCCGAAGCCCCGATACCCACCACAAAAAAATCGTTCTCTTCAGGCGAAATTACTGGATCGGGAATGCTTGCGTCATCGACAGGGAGGGGCGACTGCTTATTTCCGGAAGCGGTTTTGCTTATTTCCGGCTCAATTTTTTGTGGTGTTGTTTTTTTCCGTGGCATATGCGGTATCCTGGTTGTTAAAATCCACCCCTGATTTTTCTTTGTTAACCTTTTGTTTTTGCCGCAGAGGCGCAGGGACACAGAGGCGTTTATTCAATCAAAATGGGTAAAAAAATGAGCTTTTTTTCGGCACCTTTCAAAAGTAGTTGACACTTTGCTGTCGTTCCCGCGCAGGCGGGAATCCAGTCCATCTCCCGGGCAACGGACTGGATACCAGCCTTCGCAGGTATGACATTGAAGGGCAAACTGTAAACTAAAATTCAGTCTTTTTGAAAGGTGCCTTTTTCTCCACAAATTTTTCCATTTTTTCAAAAAGTCTCAGTGACTCTGTGGCTTGATTAACAAATATATTTTCAAAACCTTATTAAGGCGTATCCCATAACAGGTTATTGCACAATTCAATTAAAAGTGAGGAAATCTATGTGGGGAAAATGATGGCACCAGCGACAGGGGGGCTATCACTGGTGCTAACCAGCAAACAGGGGGAGCTGTTGCTGGTGGTTTCCTGTCAATAAGAAGAAATCATCCTGATGTCTTCATGACAGGAAAGGTTCAATAGTGGGAATGAAGCCCACTCTCTCGGTTTTTCTCGACCTGTTGTGGCAGAAGCCTTGAGGCACCATCATGCCGCCATAGTCATTCTTGACACAATCTTGAAATATAAATGCAAGGGATAACGATTCATGTGAAAACACCTCTCTGGCCATTGTTCATACCCTTTCACAAATTCCTGCAACCATTGTTCACCCTCCTGCTGTGGCAACAGGCAATCGTTGACCCTGGTTTTCATATACCGTTCAATGTCGTGTACAAATAATTCAAATTCATCATCTTCATCAATCAATTGACAGTTGATGGTCCAAAATTTTAGCGTTTCCATACTCGTTTCTCCCAAGATGAGTAATTTCCCTGAAAAGTCAGACAGTGAGTGATAGCCTCAGACTTACACTTATTATAAAAACATTCCCTGTGTCTGTCTACTCGAAGAACTACGTGTTTATTGGGTGGAATATGTGCCCGATCATGTTGAACTCGAATAAAACAGGTATTTTTACTAGGTGTTTTTTAGTTCCCGTTTGTGTATGCTCTGTTCCGTGTCTAAAATATGAGAAACACAGGCACTTTCAGAGCACTTCATGATTCGTCATTCTTTGGTCGATATTCGATAGGAACGGTAAAAGAATAAGTTGTGAAAGTTTGCTCGTGCCCTACGTTCAAAACTGATAAGTTGAGCACTCTGACAGGCCCTGGCACTACTGTTACCCTGTTCTGAACCATGCCAGACTTTCACTATGAACCACACATGTTAAAAGCCTATGTCTTCTGATCCACCGCCTGTCAATACTAATGACAACCTGAAGTTGCCGCATCAGCATTGGACTCAAGCCATTCCTTACAAGGAATTGCTGAACGTTGTACAAGACGCCATTGTGGTTGTGAACCAGCAGGGTTTGATTCTCTGGGCCAACCCGCAAATTGAAACATTGTTCGGGTATCCCTGTCTGGAAATAACAGGTCAACCCCTGGACTGTTTGATTCCACAGCATTTCAGAAAAAATCACCTGAAGCACGTGTCAGGCTATTTCAACAAACCTGAGGCGCGGAAAATGAGACAGGCACACCTTTGCGGTCTCCACAGGGATGGACATGAAATTCCTGTGGAAATCAATCTGTTGCCCCTGAAACTGGAAGATGAATTGCTGGTTGTCAGCCTGATCCGGGATGTCTCCCATCTGCGCCATGTTGAAGCCTTGTATCAGCAATGTGTGGTGGGACATGACGAACGGTTGAGTCAAATGCGGCACAGGGCCAAAAACAATCTGGCATTGATCATCAGCCTTCTTGATTTACAGATGTCCAACCAGTCAGAGAATCAATTGATATCGTTGCTGACACAGACTAAAGAACGGGTGTATGCCATTGCGCTGGTTCATGAGCAACTTTCACAGAGGTCTGGAAAAACCGTCCTGCTGGCCAGTGATTTGATCCGGAAACTGACCGAACCGTTTCAGAAAACTCAGGCACGACATCTGATCAACATAACGCTGGAAATGGATGCCCGCAAGATATGGTTTTCCATGGATGAGGGAGTGCCCCTGATGCTGTTGCTCAATGAACTGATCACCAATGCGATGAATCATGCGTTTGAGCCTTATCAGGCCGGCGAAATAAGGATCGCCTTGACATCCGTTCGTGGCAAGTGCCATATGACCCTCAAAGACAATGGCCGGGGACTTCCTGAAGATGTTGAGCCATCAACCGCCGCATCGCTGGGGTTCAGGTTGATCTATGGCTTAACCCTTCAATTGCGTGGAAAGATCACTTTGGAACGTAACGCGGGAACAACGTTTCATCTGAAGTTTCCCTTGTCGGTGAAGACTTCACGTGCAGGTACGAAGAACAACTGAAATGATCATTTTGAAAATGGTAGCTCCGGGTTATGTCCCAATGTCGTCAACTTAAGGAATTCGTCGTCGGGAAGTCCCCCTTTTCAAAGGGGGCCAGGGGATTTAACGCTCAGAATGACATCCCCCTAACCCCCTTGAACCAAGGGGGAATGGAGACACAGGACCATTCAAAATGCTTAAGTTGACGACATTGGGTAGTGAAGGCTTCACGTGCAGGTACGAAGAAGAACTGAAATGATCATTTTGAAAATGGTAGCTCCGGGTTATGTCCCAATGTCGTCAACTTAAGGAATTCGTCGTCGGGAAGTCCCCCTTTTCAAAGGGGGCATGAGGGATTTAACGCCCGGAATTACATCCCCCTAACCCCCTTGAACCAAGGGGGAATGGAGACACAGGACCATTCAAAATGCTTAAGTTGACGACATTGGGTTATGTCCGGGGCTGTTAAGTTAAGCTGGTTCAAGGGGGCAGACACACGGGACTGCCCCTACAGGACAAAACTAAACAAAGGAATATTCAGTGAGTGTCAAAATTCTGGTAGTAGAAGATGAATTCGCGATTGGAACCGTCATTGCCCAGCAGATTCAGCAATTGGGGTATGTGGTTGACGAAATTGTGGCATCCGGCGAACAGGCTATCAAAAGTTGTGAGCACCATCATCCTGATCTGGTTTTGATGGATATTCAGCTCAACGGAAAAATTGATGGTATTGAGGCCGCCAGAAAAATTGCTGAATATGAGATTCCTGTGGTTTTTTTGACGTCCCATGTGGATTCTAAAACCCTGGATCGCGCAAAAACCACCCTTCCCAATGGCTATCTGCTAAAACCTGTCTGCCTGGAGGATCTGAAAATCACGCTGGAAGTTGCGCTTTACAAGCATCAAAATGAAAAAAAATTGAAACGTCGTGAGCAATGGCTGGAGTCTATTCTTGAAAAATTTCAAGATGGCGTCATCACAACAGATACAGCAGGTTCTATCACTTATTTCAACCCCAGTGCCGAACGATTGACAGGCTGGAGCGCAAAAAAAGCACTGGGACTTTCGTGCCAGAAAGTTCTGAATTTCGAGGAAAATGGATTTGCTGTCGACACGTTCAATCTTATCAATGAATTACTCGGGGAAGCGCCTGAAAATGGGGTGAATCGTGATCAAATTCAGATCATCAGCAAACAAAAAAAAATGTTTCCTATCGATCTGCATGTGACTCTTCTCAAGGATGAACAGGGGGGCATCAAGGGGAATGTGATTACGATCCGTGACCGTTCTAACCGTCACACTATTGCCTCTGACGCTGAGGATCCCCGGCAGTCCCTGATACATTCCCTGACGAAACGTCAGAAAGAGATCCTGACCTACATTGCCCGTGGCTACTCGACCAAGGAAATTGGTTCGATGCTGTTTATCAGTCCCCGGACTGTGGAATTTCATCGTCAAAATATGATGAAGACCCTTGGTGTTCATGATGTGGTCGCCTTAGTCCAGGTGGCAATCCTCCATAAAATCCACGGCACCTTTCAAAAAAACTGAATTTTAGTTTACAGTTACAATTCATTCTTTTGCCGTTCCTTACCCAATCGTTGTTCGAAGACTGATTTTTTTAATACACTCGATCAATGTTTCTGTATCACATCTTCCCATAAAAGGTTCATCTCCGGACTCTAACATCCCTTTCACCAGTCTTCCATTGTCATCATGCACCGCGATGGTGAACAATTTTCTTGGTGATTCCTGAATCTGACGACCAAGCACAAAGATATTCAGTCCATTGTTGAAGTGGATTCTGAGTCGGGTCACATCAGGACTGGAGATGTCATCCATACTTTTAATGACTTTTCGGGTTTCATGATCAAGTTGCGAATCAAGCTGGCTGATTATGTCCATACTCCCTCTGTTGTTGAAATTCAAATATGGTGTTGATTCTGTTTTCAGTCACAAATTGTTGGATCGAACCTGTGTGTTCGCCCTGAAGCCGTGCAGACACACAGGTCTCCCCCTACGGGACAAAACCCGAATTGCGCGTCTCTACAGATCTGCGAAGTGGCAATGTGTCAGTGTAAACAACCGTAAGGCATGACGTGAGTTATTATACAAAAAAACCAGCAGATAAAACACCTCGTAAAACTACCGGTTTATTCCCCTTTTTTTAGCAGGAAGCATGAATTTTCCAGTTTAAACACGTAGTTTTCCGAGTAGATAAAAACTCATAAATCACTTAATTGTTAATCACACCGAACATGAGTTTTTACTCATGATGGTTTAATCCATTGAACGTACCTGAACATGTGATGGGGAAGGTGATGTATTTTATTAATTTCTGAGAAAAAGGGGGATTATGCTACTTGAAAATATTCGTGAAAATGTGGTGAGAAACATGAATTTAATGGAGGATGTCCACAAGAACAAACGGTCCAATGTTTCACGATTGACCAGTCTTTCCGTATTTCCACCCATGGGGGATTCGAATAATCAACTGTTTCCCTGGCTCGCAACAATTCTGGATCACATACAAGACGCGATCATTACCGTGGATATTCTGGAAAAGGTGACGTTCATGAGTCCGTCCGCGGAAAAACTGTTTGCCTGCAGAAGAGAAAAAGCTTTGTGCCGGAATATCAGGGAAATATTCACCATGGTGGACAAACAGGCAGGATCCCTGATTCCGCTTCCGGTAACAGAATCAATCAGGCAGAACAAGGTGATTCCCCTGAAACCCTCTGTGCTGATATTGAATCATGCCCACGTCCGGCATAATGTGGAAGGCTGGGTTATGCCCATGACCAATGAATATGGACAAATCGTTGGCGCCACCCTGATTGTCCATTCTGTCATCATCAACTGATTTTTAAGGACAAAGGTTAAAGGGGAAAGGGGAAAGGGAAAAGGGAAAAGGGAAAAGGGAAAAGGGAAAAGGGGAAAGGGAAAAGGGGAAAGGTCAAAGGTCAAAGGTCAAAGGTCAAAGGGAAAAGGGAAAAGGACAAAGGGGAAAGTACAGCCCTTAATCTTTTTCAACCTTTAACCTTTAACCTTTAACCTTTGTCAACCTTTAACCTTTGTCAACCTTTAACCTTTGTCAACCTTTAACCTTTGTCAACCTTTAACCTTTAACCTTTAACCTTTAACCTTTAACCTTTGTCAACCTTTAACCTTTAACCTTTAACCTTTAACCTTTGTCAACCTTTAACCTTTAACCTTTAACCTTTTTTTCCCTATTGGAAAAAATCTCTTCAATGGTCTGGCCTAACAGTCCCCGTCGCAAGGGTTTGAATAAACAGCCATCCGCAATGTTTTTGCCGCATTTGTTGTTAATATATTCCCGGGTGTGAGCGGTTAAAAACAAAATGGGAAGATCCGAGAATTTCCGGATTTGTTTCATGAGTTCGATTCCATCCATGCCGGTCGACAAGGAAATATCTGACAACAGCAAATCAGGCGGATTTTTTTTGATGTTTTTTAGAGCCTCCTCGCCGGAACTCATCACCGGTTCAACCTTATAACCCAATTGCCGCAACTGATTTTTCAGATCCATGGCGATGAGTGCCTCATCTTCCACAATCATAATGCGAACAGCCATGTCAAACTCCTGATTCGTGATGTGGATTGAAGGTGATTTTCGCGGTAACGCCCTCGTCCAGATTCCATTCAAGCCTGCCTTTGAGTTGGCCCGACAAGGCCCCAACGATCTGCAGACCCAGTGTCTCCAGAGTGCTTATATCCAGAATGTCAGGAAACCCCACCCCATTGTCAGCCACAAGAAGGACATACGTATCATTTTTTTGTGGAGTGAGAGTGATCTTGATCCTGCAATTTGTTTGTTCTGGGGGCGGAAACGCGTATTTCAACGAATTGGTCACAAGCTCATTGACAATCAATCCGCAAAGAATGGCCTGACTCATCTCCAGCGAAATACCATAGACCTCCACCTTGAGTGCCACCGAAATTTCATAGGACTGGATTAAATGCGACACCAGATTTTCTACATACTGACCAAAATCGATTCGTGTCAGGTCACTCGATTGATAGAGCTTTTCATGGATCAGCGCGATGGAATTGACCCGGTCCTGACTTTCCCTGAACATCTGGCGATATTTTTCATCGAGGATAAATCCGGATTGCAAGTTGAGCATTGAGGAAATGATCTGCAGATTGTTTTTTACCCGATGATGGATTTCCTGCAACAGCACCTCTTTTTCCTGTAAACTTTCCTGGATCTGCATTTCCGATCGTTTGCGCCCGGTTATATCGCGGATGATTAAAAAATATTCACCATCAATTCCCGGAGCGATTCGTGATTCACGATAGAAGGTCTTGTTATTCAACTTGATCTGATATTCCAGAACTTGAATTTCTCCGGTGCTTAAGGCGATTTGCGCGGCCTCATGACTCTGTTTAAGAATCTCACGGGAAAGATCGGCCGCAAGATCAGACCATGTTCCCCAATCGCTCATGATTTGTCCGGTGTGTATCTTTCTTACAGTCTTCATTCTGGACTTAAAATCCTGAAGGGCACCATTGGCACCAATGCGGCATATCAGATCAGGAATAGCGTTCAGCAGAGCGGCTTGGCGGTTCTCACTCTTTTGCAGTGCGATTTCGGTTTCCTTGACTTGAGTTATATCCACAAAGGTCAACACCAGTCCATCAGAGACACCAGCATAATTTCGGTAGGGGATGATCCTCAGGAGATGCTGGACCCCCTCAAGGAGTGAGATCTCTTGTTCCAGTGTTTTACCTGTACTCAAAACATGCATGGTATCTTTAACCAATGAATCGGGTATGAGCTGGTTGGAAAAATCATGGAGGGGACGGCCCACATCGCCCGGCATGAGATGCATGATGCGGGTTAAGGTGGGGGTGAAGCGCCGGATGCGTAATTGGGAATCCAGAAAGAGGGTTCCGATGTTGGTACTGCTCAGTTGATTGTCGAGATCGTTGTTGGCCTGATTCAGTTTGGCAATCTGCTCTTGAAGGGTCGTGTTGACCGAGTTGATTAAATCCTGTGATAGCGACAGTTCCTGAGTGCGCATGATCAATTCCTCATTGGTTGTCCTGAGTTCGTCGTTGTGGAGCGCAAGTTCCTCAATGGTCTCCTGCAGGGACTGCCGGGTGATTTTTAATTCTTTTTCCAGCTCAAGCACACGCAATTCGGCGACGGAACCCTTTTTGCTCCGGGGCGTTGTGCTTTTTTTGCGGGATCCGGACTTATCGCCGGGTGGGATCGGTATTTTTTTATTTGGCGGCATAGACCTTAACGTTGAGTGATCAAATTACATTTCTATAAGCACTCAATCAAAAGTTTTTTAACATTAATCTGGTTCCTGACGTCTCGTCGGGAACCGTTCCATAATGCACCTCTGGTGCCCTTCCACTGCGCCTTGGCAAGCCACCGGAGGTGGAGGTACTATTCCTTATTGTGCGGGATCAATGCCTGCCTTTTTGAGAAGTTCCATGAGGCGTTCTTCTCTTTTTTGAGCGTCTTCTTTTTGTTGAAGTGCCTGCTCTAAGGCCACGGACAGTTGATTTCTTTCCTGTTCCATACGGAGTTGATCCTGTTCCATACGGACTTTTTCCTGTTCCATACGTTTCATTTCCGACTCCCTGTAGCGTTGCAGGCGCAAACCTTCGAGTCGGGCTTCATACAGCCAGTAATCAGCGTCTTTTTCAGCGAACCGTTTCAAAACATTCATAGCTTCCTCTAATGCGTTTATTGTTTGTAGTTCTTCTGGAAGTTCTTTCCAATGCTGGGCTTCCTCAAAAAAATAGAGCCAGGCGTTTTCAGGATCAAGGGGACGGTCTTCCGGTTTTTTCCATTTGGGTAACTCCAGCACATGAATGGAACAATGCTCACTCAGTTTGAATCGGTGTTCAGCGTCATACACCTGAAAATGATGATGCACGGCAGGGGACTCAGAAAAAAATATTCCATCCAGTAACCAGATGGCGATCACCGGACAAAGTTGATTGTAATTTTCCCCTTCGTCAATCTGTTTTTTATAAAGGACGCTCCAGTTATAGAGCATTCTCTCACCCAGACAACGATCCAGTGTCAATTGGACTTCAATCTGATAGAGACGGCCCTGCGAATCCTGAGCCTTGACATCCACCACCGTGAGTTTATCGCTGAGAAATTCTTTGGCGTTGTAGGGATTCAGTATTTCAACCTCGAGGATGGGATTCTCCAGTTTCAGGATGCTGTTGAGAAAATGCAGAAGAATTCCCTTGTGTTCCGGATCTCCCAGAATAGCCTTAAACACACAATCGATCAACGGGTTGATAAAGTGCTTCATAACAGGAACCTGTCTCAGGTGAACTCAACGAAAAATGTCCTTCACTGTCTCAATTTTTCAGGGACAAAACAAGCTCTTAATGACGCTGGAACTTCAAGAAAAACATGCTCGATCGGGGCTTCAGGACAATGTCGTAAACTTAAGGAATTACCTGTGAGAAAATCCCCCTTTTCAAAGGGGGTTGGGGGATTTAACCCTCAGAATTACATCCCCCTAACCCCCTTAAACCAAGGGGGAATTGGTTCACCGTACCATTCTGGATGCTTAAGTTGATGACATTGGGCTTCAGGAGGGATCAGGCAACAGCATTCATTGTTGCCTCAAATTCTTCTAAGGCGTGCAGTGTCCTGTCATAACATTGTCGCAACTCAAGCAACAGTTCAGGCAAGGGGTCAGGGTTGGCAGAATCAGGCAGGTATTGCAACTGCTGAAACAGATCGCTCAATTGAAGGGTTCCTATGCAAAGTGTTGAGCCTTTGAGTTTATGCGCAAGAGTCCTGAGTTCCTCACGGTTTTCGCTGTTTATAAAACCTGAAAACTCATGGATGGCGTCTGTCATCTGTTGTTTAAATAAAATCAGCATCTTTTGAAAAGCCTGTTGTCCGGCATTGTTCAGGAGTTCTTTCAATAAAACAATATCCAGCAAATTTTGTTGAATCTGCGTTGTGTCTGGCTCTGAACAGGGAATAATTTTTTCCACGGGGTTTGGTGATTCCGCATGTCGGTTTATGTGATATCGATTCATGGCGGTCACAAAATTATGGAGGGTGACAGGTTTGCTGAGGTAATCGTTCATGCCGGCGAGCAGGCATTTTTCTTTATCTCCGTTGAGGGCATTGGCCGTCATGGCAATGATCCAGGGGCGTTCATCAGGCGCATAGGCAGCAGTAATCCTGCGTGTGGCCTCCAGGCCATCCATTTCCGGCATCTGTATATCCATCAAAATGAGGTCATAGTTTTTTTGTTTGAGACATTTGAGGACTTCCCGTCCGTTGATGGCGGAATCAGCCTCGTACCCCAGTTTTTGCAGCATCACCAGGGTCAATTTATGATTCACGGGATTATCTTCTGCCAGCAGGATTTTCAGGGGGCCTGTTTCTGCTTTCAGGACATCTTTCACAAGCTTGCTGGATTTGGGGGTGAACATGTGAATTGAGGCAGAGGTCAATGCGAGCAAACAGACGGTAAAACTGAAGGTGGAACCTTCTCCCGGCACACTGTCTACCCAGATTTTTCCCTGCATCATTTCCACCAGTTTTTTGGAAATGGTCAGGCCCAGTCCTGTGCCACCATATTTGCGGGTGGTGGTTGTGTCAGCCTGTGAAAAGGCCTGGAAAATCTGTGTGGTTTTATCCGGATCTATTCCAATTCCTGTATCCTTGACGTTGAACAGGAGTTTTGCCTGGGCTTGCCCTGGAGTTTCAAGCGGGGATAACTCGTTCAATTCCACAGAAACAGTGATTTCGCCCTGTTTGGTGAATTTAAGGGCATTGCTCAGAAGATTGACCAGAATTTGTCTCAGGCGTGTCATATCCCCTGACAAAATATTAGGCACCAACGGAGAAATATGACTACGCAGTTCAATACGTTTTTCTTCCGTCTTTTTTCCGTTCAGTCTTAAAGTGTTGTATAAAAGATTGTCCAGAAACTGTTTCATTCGGGGCACCTCTTCTTTCAGAACCAGTTGCGTCTCGGGTAAAAATTTACCCTGTGGTCCCAGTCGTTTTGACTCTCTGGAGTTCAATAACAGAAAGGAACTTTCTATCAATTCCTGAATCTGGAACGGTGCGTTTTCCAAAACCATGTTGCCCGATTCAATTTTTGAAAAATCAAGGATGTTATTGATCAGCGTCAACAGATGTTCGCCGCTGAGTTGTATGATCTGGGCAAATTCCTGCTGTTCCTCACTCATCGCGGTTTCCATCAGCAAACTGGTCGTGCCAATCACACCATTCATCGGTGTGCGAATTTCATGGCTCATGTTTGCCAGAAACTCCGCTTTGGCCCTCAAGGCCTGCTCTGCGATTTCTTTTTCCCGCTGGAGTTCTTCAGTTCGGAGTTTTACCAGTGCTTCCAGGTGTTCCTGAAAATTGTTCAACTCCTGTTCCGCCTGTTTTCGTTGTGTGATGTCATGAATCACAAAAAACAGCAGTTTTTGTTCACTGGCCATGATCGGGGAGGAATGCACCTCAACGGTCCGGATGTCACCACCAGCCAGTCTGTGCGAAAAAACGAACGGATCTTGTTCCTCAAACAGTGACTTCAATTGTTCGGAGTGATCGGTTTCAGCAGACATCACATTGATATCCTTAATATTCATGGCGCGTAACATCGTGATCGTGTAACCATAGAATTTTTCTGCGGACAAATTGGCGTCAATAATCCGGCCGCTTTCCGGTTCAATGAGCAGCATGATGGATTGATGGGAATTGAACATGGTCCGGAATATTTTTTCAGATTCCAGCAGGGCCTCACTCTCAAACAAGGCTGTTTTATACCGTTTATGTTCGGTGACATCCTGCGCCACCACATAAAAAAAATCATTTTTCCGCTCAAGGTCCCAGGAACACTGAATGGTTATGAGCGCATGGATGATTTGACCCTCTTTGTGCAGGAACAATTTTTCACGGGAGAAGCCCTCGCTTTCTTTGGCCAGAATTCGGTTGAATTGTTGAAGCTCCACTTCCAGATCCTCGGAATAGCTCAGTTCAGCCCATGTTTTTTGCAGGAGTTCTTCACGGGAATAGCCCAACAGATCACAAAGTTTGTCATTGACCATCAGCCAGCCGTTTCCGGGAATGAGGACTCCCATCCCCACCAACGGTTGCTCAAAAAAATGGTGGCATCTCTGCTCACTCTTTTTCAGGTTTTGATGTGTCCGCAGGTGTTGCTCACGTTCTCCGGTCAGTGCCCGCGTTCGTTGCTTCAATCTGTAGCGAAGAACCATGACCCAGGCCAGCAAGCCGACCAGCAACACCACAAAGGCAAATTGGGACAACGGTACCCAATCCAGCGTTTCCGTTGCATAATTGCCAAACTTATTTGCGAAAAACAAGGACTCAGCGCCCACCATGTCCTGAGGCGGGTATTCAGCCGCGGATGACACGGGGATGTGCCCCGACCACAGAATTGTCATCAGCAGAAATTTGATATCCCGGAGTTGTGACATAAGTTCCTTGTTATGGTTTTTTTGAGTAATTCATGGGCCATCGTCTTTGTTTTGCCAGATTCAGACGGTGGCCGATAAAGAAAATTCGGGAATCACAGAAAGCACATCCTCTGCCTGGCCACCATCCCGGGGAAAACCCTCACTGATCACAAAATCCTGCACACAGCCTGCACGCCAGCAACATCCTGATTGCTGACAACTGCCTGCGATTTTAGTGGCGTAGCAGGGAAAATTTCCTTCCTGGCGTTGAATCGCATGAATCATTTTCTGCTTATGTTTGATGGCCTGGAAAATATTGCACTGTTTATCAATTACAAAGCTTCGAAATTCAGCGGATGTCATAAAAACCTCCTGTATCATGCATCATTAGACATTGAGGGGAACCAACCCGACTCATCATGAATAATAAATCTTTTTCTGATCTGTGTATACTCGATAAACTACCTGATTATTGAATTAAATTGTTCGTATAAATGTGAGAATGGAAAACCCCGTAGTCTTACGGGGTTTTTGGAACCTCTATTCCATTGCAATAATCATTGAACGATTATGTGTGAAAAACACGTAATTTTACGAGTAGATTTTAAAAATTGAAATCATTATAACTCAAACTGTGGCGCGACACCTTTCATTGTTATTTTTTGAACGTTTTTTAGGAGGATTCATGAAGGAAGTAAAATTTTGGACCGTGAATTGTGAGATATTCAGGAGTGATGATGAATTAGAAACTTTTATTCATGATCTGGAACGGTATGTCACTGTGATGTTTCATAAGTGCAATATGCCGCAGAATAATAGCGAAGGATGGTTGGAAAGTTTTGTCAGAGACTATGAACACTGGCCTAAAAGAATATTTCGGAACAACCAGCATCCATTGAAGTCCTATTTCTCAATTGAGACAAGGCTCATTTAGTTCAGGGCCGAACCTGTGTGTTTGCCATGCTCCCAATGTCGTCAACTTAAGCATCCAGAATGGGACGTGAACCAATTCCCCCTTGGTTTAAGGGGGTTAGGGGGATGTAATTCTGAGGGTTAAATCCCCCAATCCCCTTTGAAAAGGGGGATTTTCTTACAGGTAAGTCATGAAGTTGACGACATTGGCCCTGCTCCCGGGCAGACACATGGGGCTACCCCTACAGTAAGTACCCGATCATAAATCTTTAACCATTTTTTCTGGTTCCCTACCTCTGGTGGGGAATCCTCCCGATCCCCCCTCCGGAGGCTTGCCGTGGCGCATTGGAAGGGCACCATCGGTAGAGACGGGTTTGAAACCCGTCTCTACCGGGAACCGTTCCCGACGAGACGTCAGGAACCAGATTAATGTTAAAAAACTTTTGATCGGGTACTTACAAAACCAAAATCGGGAAACACCTCAACGCACCGGTTGTGTACCATGTCCGAAAAAATGATCGACCCTGAAAATCACAGAACACTGAATGAGGGTATCATATTTATAAAACATTTTAGCTATATTGAAATATGTCAATATGTTCAGTCTGTAAATCAATAAAAGGAAAGAAACAATGTCTACTTGAAAAGGATTCAATATGTAGCATTTGTTGTGATAAAATAATGAACGCAGACACGTGTGGCAAATGCCATTACTATAAAATATACCGTATGAGTTTATTTATAATGGAAGTTCCAACTCCTTCCATCGCCGAAGAGCGTTAGCCTGCGTCAGGAAACGTCGCACCGAATTCTCTCAAGGCCTGCATGGTGTTGATTCGGCTTTGTTCGAGTTGTGCCAACAGAGCGGGCAGTGGATCGGGTGTCACAGAATCTTCCAGATATTGCAACTGGTTCAGGAGATCAGACATTTGAACAGCACCCATGACAAGGGTCGTGCTTTTGAGTTTATGGGCGGTTTCCCTGAGTTTTTTACGACGTTTGAGTTTGATGAATCTTTTAAATTCAGGGAGAGTCTCCGCCAGTTGTTTCTCAAACATTGCCAGCATCTCCTGAAACAACGCGGTATCTGGAGTTTCCCAGCGTTCTTCCAGAAAAGGGATATCCAGCACCGCATCGAGGGCGATGGTTTCACTGGCGTCTGAAACCGGAGGATCTAAAACGGCGGACTCCGTTTTTTCACCGTGTCTGATTTCAAGAAAGTGATTCAGGACACGGACGAATTTGTTGAGATTGAGAGGCTTGCTTATGTAATCATTCATCCCGGCTTCCATGAAAATTTCCCGGTCTCCCGGCAGGGCACTGGCAGTTATGGCAATGATCCAGGGACGTTCTTCAGGGGAATACAGCGCGTGAATCCGGCGTGTGGCTTCCATACCATCCATTTCAGGCATCTGCACATCCATCAAAATGAGATCATAAGTGCGCTGTTTGAGCAACTCCAGAACTTCCAGGCCATTGGTCACAGCATCAGCCTTATACCCCAGTTTTTTCAACATTGTCAGAGTCAGTCTCATGTTGACCGGATTATCCTCGGCCAGCATGATTCTCAAGGGGAACTTTTTCCCAAGATGCTTGTCAGGAGCCGTCTTGGTTTCCGGTTTAAACTTATCACTGGTGGCCTGAGTCAAGGCGGTCAGACATACCGTGAAATAAAAAGTGGAGCCTTCCCCGGGAACACTTTCCACGCAGATTTCCCCTCCCATCCTTTTCACCAGTTTTTGAGCGATCGTGAGTCCCAGTCCTGAGCCACCATATTTGCGGGATGTGGAGGTATCTTCCTGTGAAAAGGCCTGGAAGATATGTGAGATTTTTTCTGGCACGATTCCAATCCCTGTGTCCTTGACACTGAACAGCAGTGTGGCCTGGGCATGCCCCTGTGCGTCAATCTCTGACAATTCATTCAATTCCACAGAAACCACGACTTCGCCCTGTTCAGTGAATTTAAGGGCATTGCCCAGCAGATTGATCATAATCTGTTTCAGGCGCATCTCGTCCCCGGTCAATATCAGGGGAACCCGGGGGGAAAGTTCATAGTACAAATCAACAGTCTCTTCTTTTTTTTCCGGAAGTTTCAGGGTATTTCCCAGAAAATTACCCAGAATCTGTTTCCAGCGCGACACATCGCCTGACAGAAATGGTATCCATTCCGAGATTTCGGGCTCAATAGAATCCGGATTTTTTACCTGTTTGCCAGACTTGAACAACAATATGGTACTTTCTAACAACTCCTTAATCTGAAACGGAGCGTTTTCCAGAATCATGGTGCCCGATTCGATTTTGGAAAAATCGAGAATATTATTGATGAGAGATAACAGATGTTCAGCACTGTGGTGTATGATCTCGGCAAATTCCTGTTGCTCCTGATTCATGCGGGTATCCATCAGCAAACTGATCATACCGATCACCCCATTCAATGGTGTGCGTATCTCATGGCTCATGTTGGCCAGAAACTCAGTTTTGGTGTTCAGTGCCTTTTCTGCTGCTTCTTTTTCTCGCATAAGTTCAGTGGTTCTGGCGGTGACAAGTGCGTCCAGTTCATCATGATGATTTTTTAATGTTACTTCAGCTTGCCTGCGTTCGGTGATGTCATGGATCACTGAAAACAATAATTGTTTACCATTCGCAATGATTGGTGAGGCATGCACCTCGACTATTCTGATTTCACCATTAGACAGTCGGTGACTAATAATGAAATGATTCTGTTCTCCAGTCAGAGCTTTGCTACGGTTAGACTGAAGTTCATCATCAGAAGTGATGATGATGTCCTGAATTTTCATGGTATGTAATTCATCAAGGGTATAACCATAGAATTTTTGCGCAGACAAATTGGCATCTACAAAGACGTCATTTTCCGGGTCGGTCAGCACCATGATGGCATCGTGGGACTGAAACAGTTCCCGGAATTTTTTTTCGGACTCCAGCTTAGACTGACTTTCTAACAATGCCGATTCATATTGTTTGCGTTCGTTGATGTCTTCCACCAATACAAAAAAATAATCGATGTTCCCCTGGCTATCGCGGGCACACTGGGCCGAGATTTGAACATGGATGATTTTTTCATCTTTAACCAAAAAACGGTTTTCCAGGGAAAAGCCGTCAATTTCTCTGGCCTGAACGCGGTTGAATTGTTGTAGGTCGGCATACATGTCATCAAGATATGTCAATTGGGGCAATGACAGTTTCAGAAGTTCTTCACGGGAATAGCCTGTGATGTCACACAGTTTGTCATTGACCGTCAACCATCTGGTGTCCGCGGAGGTGATCCCCATTCCAATGAGGGGTTGCTCAAAAAAATGGTTGATTCGCTGTTCACTTTTACGCAGGTTTTCCTGCGACAACAGGCGTTGCTTCATTTCCTCAGCCAACGCCTGTGTCTGACGTTTCACCTGATGTTGAAGTGTTCGATTCCACAACAAGATTCCGCTAAACAACGCAACAATGATTGACACGACACCGGTACCAAGCGGGATCCATTTCTTCAAATCGACACTATATTGGGGATCGCCAAACCATTTGTCATGAATGTCATCATATTTACCTGAGGCATGGAGATCATGAATGCCCTCATTAAACAGGTTCAGCAACTGGATTTTGCAGCATGCGACCACGACGCTGAAAGATTTATGGTATGCGGTGATGTGAGGACTCGTGATAGTAAGATTACTCAATTGATATTTGTTCAGTGCGATCAATCCGGCCCATCGCGGCACCAAGGCACAATCCCCTTCACCCCTGGAGAGTCGTTGCAACGATTCATCAATGCTGTTGGTAAACAGTATATTCTTTATTAAATCTTTGTTGATCAATTTCAGGTGGTGCGAATCTGTTGTCTGGATCAGGATCTGTTTATCTTTTAAATCGTTCAACGAACTGCACTCGGGATGGCCTTCCCGAATGAAAAAAACCTCAAAAATCACTGTATGGGATATTGAAAATGGAAAATGAAGGCTACTTTTAAGAGAATCGTCAACAAATGGAATAGCATCAATTTTATTTTCATTGAGGGCCACATGCAACTCCTCCCAGGTGCCCTCCTGAAACTCCACGGTCAAATTCATGATCTGGGCTATAGCATTCACCAGATCCTTTGAAAAATCATCGGCAAGGTTTTCCATGGTTATACTGGAGGCTTGGCTATCTTTCTGGATTCCCACCACAATGCGTTTCGGAAGATTATCCTGGGCCAAGGCCGCAGTTGTCATCACCCATGACAAAAAAGTACACAGAAGTAGTGGCAAAAGCAGGAATTTTGACATGGAAATCTCACGAAAACATGAGTGTTTGCACAGCAGGATGCTCTTGACTTATGTAAATGGGGATTAGTGGGCAATCCTGATGCATACTGCTTTATCAGATAATTATTTAATACAATATGCATCTCATGTATCGCAAGATGAATTTTTGTATTTCGTTATTGATTCAATACAATAATCATAAAGTCTGTTTTATGAATCTGGGTTTGAGGACAACAATCAAATCCAGAAATTCAAATAAATCATCCTCCAGATCCCACATGGGTGGTCGGCCTTGTGGTTGATGAATTTGAATAGAACCGCCATTTTCCAGATATCTGACAATTTCCCGTTGCAGTAATTCTCGGGAAACAATGTTTTTGAAGCAATTGCCTGATGTTTTCATAGGTCTCCTTGTTTTATGTGGTGAATAAATGCTCATGCATAATCGCGTCTCTCATGGCATCAGGAATGGGATGACAGGGACCGTGTTGTTCTCAAAATATAATGGGCATCGTAATTTTTTTTATAATTTCTGTCGGGAGCCAAATAAAATTTACCGTTGAAGAGCATTACCGCCTCATTTTTATGTTTTTTCCTTCTGAATGATCTGATGAGCTTATTGATCATAATGTTTCCCCTGATTCATTGCTGGTTTGTTGCGAACAAGAGCCATCTTTTCAGTGGGCTCAAGTGGAGTGACGGACATGTTTGAATTATAGAAAAAATGGACGACGAATGTCTACTCGCAAAAATACGTGATTTTTCAGGGGTATTTGGGGGGGATTTTTTTTCGGGGGAAAAACAGGTGATTCCACGAGTCCTGTCTGCAGGGCTGTTTAATTTTCGGTTTGGCATGGTGGGTCGGTTGGGTAGAACGAAGTGAAATCCAACAAAACACGCTGGGTTTTGCTCACGCTCTACCCAGCCTAGGAACTGCAAAAGAATAAGTTGTCGAAGTTTGCTCGTGCCCTACGTCCCGTGGGGCACGTTATCCACCAGGCGAAGCTCTGCTTCGCACCCACCGGAGGTGGGTCAATGAAACGCCAAATGATGTCATTCCTACCCTCAGTGCTTCAATCCTTCTCAATTTCTCCGTAAGCGTTCAGCTTTCAGTGTTTATGCGCCTCAGAAGCCTTATGACTCAATAGCAGAAAATATCGTTTGGCTTCCAGGCCTTGAGAATTCCTGAAAACTGATAGCTGACGGCTGAACGCTTACATTTCTCCTTGCTTTCCAAACCTCCACATTTTATACAATACCCATAGGTCTTAGAACCACGGGTTACGCTCCATACACGGCTCAGATTCAACAACATTTTATCCGTAATGGCTTTTCCGTTTGTTCTTATCTTGTCTGATTGTGCCCTGAGCCACTACAGATAAAATGCTATACATTTTGGGGCGACCCGCCGGTCGCTCTCTGCCTCGTTAAAATTATAAAGAAAACAGGGTATCCATGCATCAAGACAAAATCTGGCTTCAGCAAATCTATCAACGCACCCTCTCGACCACTGAATGGGCAGACCTTCCGGACTCCTGCAAAACGGAACCTGTGATTGATCAGGATGCCCAGGCGCTGCTGGAACGCTGGCAAAAACTGGTCATGCTCGGTGAAGCGCCTCAGGGTGCGTTTGACGCTCGGCTTGAACAGCTTGGCTTGACTCATGAAACCGCCTTGAAGCGACTCGGTATACGCACACTGTCCCCTGAGGTTCCGCTGGCAGAATGGCTTGAATTACTGGGAGATGTGTTAGATCAGGACAACTTTGACAAAAGTTTGTTTGATGTCGGACGCCTGAATCAGTACTCAGAAGAAGAAATCAAAGTGCTTGGCACTGACAAACGGCCTGTTTTTGCGGAGTGCTTCTTTCCATGGCTCCAGGTTGCCGGGAACCGGATTGCTGTGAAACATCCTGACTGGGATCAATGGCTCTCGGAGGAAGCACGATACCAGATCATGCGCTATCTTTTGTTCCGTTTGTCCGGTCTGGCATCACGCACGTTTTCCTACGAAATCAAACGACAGCAGTCTCAACTCAAAGTCGGGGGCGAAACCGCGGAAGCACGCTATGAGTACTACATGACTCAGGTTCTGGGAAAACTGGAGGGGCAAAAAAAACTTTTTGAACAATATCCTGTGCTGGCCCGTCTGCTTGCCACCAGTACGCTGTTGTTTCTGAATCATTTTGAGGAATTGCTCACACGCTGGAAAGCGGATTATTCAGCAGTGCTTAAACATTTTAAATTTTCAGCGAAAACACCTTGCATCAAACACATCATCATGGGGCTTTCTGATCCTCATAATGGTGGAAAAACTGTTTGTTTTATTGATTTCGGCACACACAACCGAATCGTGTACAAGCCCCGCTCCATGAAAACCGATGAGGCGTTTTATCAACTGGAGGAGTGGATCAACAAAGCCAATCAACTTCCGGCGTTGAAAACACTGAAATTGCTGGCACGAAAAAATTATGGCTGGTGTGAATTTGTGAAATCTCAGGAATGCGTTTCAGAAACTCAGGTCGCCAATTATTATGCCCGACAGGGAATCCATCTGGCCTTGTTTTATTTCTTGTGCGGGATTGATTTTCATCATCAGAACTTTATCGCTCACGGTGAGTTTCCTGTACCCATTGACCTCGAAGGGCTTTGTGCTCCGGGGATGCATGTCATGCCGCCTCATTCCTCCTGGATGCCTTCCAGCTATCAGTTGCTGGATTTTTCCCTGGTCGCGACTACCATGCTTCCGCGCTGGCGTGCCGGCGATTATGACCGTGCCCTGTATCTGGATTCTGGCATTGATGGTTCCGGAAGCCGATTGGCTCCACTCAAACGTCCCAAATGGTATGATCTGCGTAAGGACACTCTGCGTCTTGGCTGGGATTATTCTCCGGGATCAGGCAATGAATCCCGTCCGTCATTCAATGGGAAATCACATTCTGTTCAGGAGCATATTCCTGAATTATTAAATGGTTTTGAGCAGGCATACCGGTTTATTTTAGAGCATAAACAATTTCTGCTGAAATCTGGCAGTCCACTTTCCAAATTTAAAAATGTGACCAGCCGCTGGTTGAACCGTGATACCCAGATTTATTATGACCTGCTGTTCTGGGCCAGTGCGCCCGATCAACTGGTATCAGGACTCAAATATGACATTGCCCTGGAAATGATGGCTCATACCGCGCCAGTTCTCGGGAATCGGGTTTCGTTAATGGATGACGAGAAACAAAGCTTATGGAAACAGGACATCCCGGTTTATTATGCGGTGGCATCTCAACGGCGCTTGATTTCAGGTTCAGGCCGTCAGTTTCCCGGTGCCTTGACCCGCGGGTGTTTTTCTCAAATCTGTCAGCGCCTGAAACAGGCCGGCGAAGAAGACATGAACTGGCAGAAACAACTCGTGAAAGGATCGTTTGCCCTTGCGTTGCAGGCTGAAACGCCTCCCCCCGCGGTGATGACCGGACCCGGTGCCGAAAACAAAGCCCTTGAATCCAGATTTCTGGATTATGCCGTCCGCATTGGCAAGGCGCTGGAAGCACAGGCGCTGGAAAGTCGGGGCGGCCATTGCTGGCTGGGCTTACAACGACTTTCGCAGGCAACAGGATATGTGGAATATGTACGGCTGGTTCCCTGGCTGTATTCAGGAACCTCGGGCATTGCGGTGTTTCTCATGAATCTGTATCGTGCCACCAATGAAAACCGCTTCAGGGATTTGGCGGTTTCCGCACTGAATTACGGAAATCATGCCCTGCAATGGACGATTGATCATGGCGGTACCTCACAAATTCCGCTTTCCGGTTTCAATGGACTTGGGTCTGTCATATACACCCTGACCGAGGCTGGAAGATTATCGGGGCAACAGGATTTTACCCGGCAGGCATTCCGGTTGAGTGAATTGATCAATGAAGCCATGATTGAGAAAACGCAGGATCCGGATGTTTTGAATGGTTCGTCAGGGACCTTGCTGGCTTTGATACACCTCTATCACCATCATCCAGCCCCTTCTTTGCGGATGTTGATGGCGTCCCTTGTCAAAAACATCCTTGCCCGACAAACCGGGGATGGCGACACGGCAGGATGGATTGTTCCCATCAACACAAGACCTCTGCTGGGAATGGCGCATGGGGCTTCAGGCATCGCCTATGCCTTGTCCAGATATTACGCGTTGACCCATGAAGAAACTGTAAAAAATTCCATCATGCGTGGCTTGGCCTATGAACAACAACATTTTTCAGAGTCTTATCAGGACTGGCCAAATCTTCAGGCGCCTCCGGGACAATTACATTTCATGACAGGCTGGTGTGCCGGTGCTCCCGGAGCCGGTCTGGCACGCTTGGGGATGCTTGAGGCCTTTCCAGCTCATGAGGGCCTTCAAAACCAGCTACGGTCAGCGGTCACAACCACCATTCGTTATTTGCGCCAACCTTGCGATCACCTTTGCTGTGGCGATACCTCCAGAATCATTTTATTGATGGAAGCCGGAAAAATGTTGGCGAATGATTCCTGGAAAAATCAGGGCGAACAGACGCTTGCCAGCATGATGGCATTCTATGAAAAAGAGGGCTATCTGCGGCTTCAGAATTTTTTTGACAAATGGATCATTCCAGATTTGATGATAGGCATTTCAGGAGTCGGCATGGCTTTGCTTCAGGCCTGTATGCCTGAAAATATTTCAAGAGTTCTAATGCTGAAGTAACACGGGGAAGGGCATGATAATTGCTCACCCATGAACTTCGATTCATAAATCTTGATCCTCTTGATACGGGAATATGTCCTTTAAAAACGCGTTGTCAGAAAAATTACAGAATAATTCTGTTTATCAACAGAATCTGGAGGCGATTGAGCTTGAAGCCAAAATTTTTCTAAAACTTCCCAGTGATTTGCTGAAAGTGTTTCAGACGCCCCTCAAGGAAAGATTTCAGAAACTCCAACTCAGCCCGAAAATCGAATTGCAAACTTCAGAACCTGAAACTGTTTCCTCCAGCACCCTGGAATACCATGTTCAGTTCGACCTGGCTCATTCCGATAAAAATCCACAACAGACTGATCTCAACATCAAGGGACTGCCGGAACCTGCCAGAAGAAATCCGTTCAAACGGGATCAAAACGTGCTGACCGATCTGGAAAAACGTGTCATCGAACTCTCCAGAATCCTGACAGCCAGCTATAAAAATCCAAGGATGAAAACCCTGATCCATCAGTTCCAGAATTTGAGAGAGATTCATTGGAAAATTGATCATCTCAATGAGCAGATTCTCTCTCTGGACAAGAAAATTCACGCGATCGACAGGCCTTATCACCATGCGCTGAGTTACATCCTGATTGAAAGCATTGAGCGTTTGACCGGGGTACTTTCCCTGGAAGATATCATGAAACGCCTGATGAAAATTCTCATCATTGACGATCAGGGAAACCGCACCCTTGAGGGACTGGATACGTTGGGCTTCAATAAAAAATATCTGACCGCCATCAGAATCAACGATTTGAATACCCATTATCAGGAATATTTCAGGGAAAACCTTGCCAAGGGAATTTCCTATGAAAAATTAAACATGAACCGGTTTTTAATGGAGGGAGAGTTTTTTAATCAGTTTGATATTGTGCTGATCAATCTATGGCACCCCAAAAAAGACATGTTACCGATCCATGTCCGACTCCGTAAAAAAACCACTTTGAGCAAGAAAGAAGAAACCGTTCTGGGAAAAAATCCTGAGAAACAGGCAAAGGAAATATACTTGAAGGAGCAGAAATGTCTGCAACTCAAAAAACAGTTGGCAGATGTTCTTCAGCAACTGAAACAATTTGAAAACGGCAAGGTTACGGCCAATGAAAACGAATACCAAAGTTTGGAAAATAAACGGAAGCGGCTCCATATTGCCCTGCAAAATGAGAAAAACAAATTGAAACAGATTCATCCTCAAACAAAAACACGGGACAAGGTCATTCTCTATGTGAGGGGGTTGTTCAAAACCTTTCAGAATCGTCAGACCTGGAAAGACAATCTTGAAGATCAGATTTATAAGTTATCCGGCTTCAAAGCGCTGAAACGGTTTTTTGTTTCAGACCAGCATCTCAGTTTTTATGACCTCCAGCAAATGGCAAAACTTGCCGTTCACAGACATCCGCTCGAAAATAATAAAGCGCATCTGGAAGAAACCCGAAAACAACTTGAAGAACGGATGGCTCAATACGCCAAAACCAATAATCTGGTTGATGAAAATTCAAAGCATTCTCCCGTGGAGCAATTTCTGGCGGATTATCTGGAATATAATCTGCTGGGATGTTGTGTGGCCCACCTGCATCAGTTTGTGTATTCGTATCCCGGAGGATATTTTACGGCGAGGGGGATCACCCCTGAAGACTGGAATCCCTTGTTTTTGAATGGAATCAATATCTGTATTGTCACCAAAGAAAAAAACCTGCCTTTAGGAATTTTGAGAAATTTTTTCAGCATTGACGCCAAAAAACAGGAACGAATTCTTTTTCGGGAAGAACTTCCAGACCTTGACGCGTTTCTGAAACAGGAATTTCAGTTTCTCATTGTGGATTGCAATGCGTTCACCTTCAATCAGTTGGTAGAATGTCTGCTGGCTCGGAAAAAAATCATAAACACACACATTCCAGTGCTTCTTTTCAATCTGGACACCCGGACCCTGCAACTCAAAGAAATGCTCAAACTCCAGCTTTTGATCGGTGTCACCCAAACTTCCAGTGGCATACAAACCATGAAAACACCCCCGTTTGAAATCCGCACGTTACTGGATGAACGTCAAATGGATGAAGTATTGCCCGTGTTGCTTGGTATTCCCACACAAGCCGGCGAGAATGTCGCCGATAAAAAAGATTCATCATCCGGTAAAAAAGACACAACGATCATAATGGTTTAGGGATTATTTTTCGGGGTTGATCAAAATTTTGGCCAGAACACGTAGGGGCGAACCTGTGTGTTCGCCCTGCTCCCAATGTCGTCAACTTTAGGACGTCCCTGCGAGAAAATCCCCCTTTTCAAAGGGGGCATGGGGGATTTAACGATCAGAATCACATCCCCCTAACCCCCTTAAACCAAGGGGGAATTGGTACACAGCATCATTCAGAATGCTTAAGTTGATGACATTGGCCCTGCTCCAGGGCAGACCACAGGTCTGCCCCTACAGTACAAAACCCAAATCGGGAAACGCATCAAATATTCGATTTTGATACATGGCCGAAAATATGATCAAGCACTATGTTTTCTTTTTAACGATCCTTCAGCAGGTGAAACTATGTATGCATTCAGAATCATGATTTTGTGGACATGTGGCATGTTGGTGGCATCAGCGCTCTGGGGCTATGATGTGCAACATTGGGCCAAACTGGCCAAAGAAGGGAATTGTGAAAAATGTGATCTGGTCAAGGCCAATTTTTTTGACGCAAAACTCAGGGGTTCCGTGTTGAACGGCTCAAAAATGAGTCAATCCAATTTTCAAAAAGCCAATCTGGAAAACAGTAAGTTTTTGAAAACAGATCTGCGGGGTGCGGATTTGAGCCAAACCAATTTGCGTGGGGCTGATTTTTCCGGAGCTGATCTGGGCAATGCCAATCTAACCCATGCTGATTTGAGCGGAGCTAAATTCACGGGGGCCAATCTTTCCGGAGCCAATCTTAAGGAAACACAATTGATGGAAGCCGATTTTTCACAGGCTAATCTTGTTGATGCGGATCTGTCAGGTTCTCTCGTCATCAGAACCAATTTTTATAAATCAGTCATGACCAATGCCCGTTTAACAGGAAGTGATGCCTATCGGGCCAATTTCACCGAGGCTGTCCTTGATCATTTTCAGGGACGCTCGAGTGTGTTCTATCGAGCTAATTTCACTCGGACAAGACTGCTTGAGGCTCAACTGGAAGGCGCGGAACTGGGAAAAGCCGATTTTGAAGAGGCCGATCTGTCTCAAGCAAATCTCTCTGGTGCGGATCTCTCAGGAACTCAATTCATTCGGGCAAGACTATACCGAACCCGATTGGAAAAAGCCCAACTGGTTCATACAAATTTTTCAGAAGCGAATCTGGAAGGGGCTGATCTGTTTGGATCCCAGATACAATCCATTATTACGGAAAAGACGAAATTAGATCGGGTTATCTGGGAAAATGGACAGGTGTGCGTTGAAGGGTCTGTTGGAAAATGTGTTCCCGTTCTACGTTGAATGACAGGAACACAGCAGAATACAATTCAGGAGCAGAGTGAATGTCAGTGTCTCACCCCTGCTGAAACAGACTTCCAGAAAGTTTTTGACCGATCACGTTTTCAGCCCTTCATCAAAAAACGGGGAGGCTTACCGCAAGATCCATACAGAAAATTTGCGGCCTTTGATTTTTCCATTCTTGAGACTGGAACAGGCGTGATCAATCATATTGCGGTCAATCGCCACATAACTTTGACGATCATAGATGTCGATTTTACCGATATGTCTGGCCTCAATTCCGGCCTCGCCTGTCAATGCGCCAAGAATATCTCCCGGGCGCACCTTGTCTTTTTTCCCGCCTTCAATAACCAGCGTGAGGTTCGGGGCTTTCATGCGGAAATTTTCAGTTTCTTCAAGGATCTCAGCAGTTTCAAAAATGCGCGTTTCATTACGGTATTCCTCCGCGTCACTACCTGAGAACAGGGTGACTGCCAGACCTTCTTTTCCGGCACGACCTGTTCGACCGATCCGATGGGTATAGGTTGAAAGATCTTGAGGCATATCGTAGTTAAGCACCATGCCAAGTTCTTCGATGTGCAGTCCCCTTGCCGCAACATCCGTCGCAACCAGCACCGGGCAACTCCGATTGGCAAACTGCATCAGCACATCGTTGCGGTCATACTGTTCCAAATCACCATGAATGGCCAAGGCGTCAATACCCTTTTTATACAGATTATCGGCAATCTCTTGTGATCCCAGTTTGGTCATGCTGAACACAAGCACATTTTCAGGTTGGTGATGGGCCAATATTTTGATGAGTGTCGCAAGCTTCTCCTCCGGATCCACCTCATAGAAATATTCAGTAATTTTATTGGCACTTTCCTCAGCGATCGTCTGAATCGGGACAGCGTTTTTTTGAATGGAAGCGCTTAATTCCAAAATGTCCTCGGTATATGTGGCCGAGAAAAGCAGGGTTTGACGATTGGTTGGCGCATAAGTAATGATTTTATTGATCTCTTCAATAAATCCCAGATCGAGCATACGGTGTGCTTCATCAATGACGAGGACATCCAAAACCGCTAATGAGAGCGAGCCTTTATCGAGGTGTTTCAGGATTCGTCCGGGTGTGCCTACAACGATATGGGCTTCGTGGCGTAAGGATTCACATTGCTTGCCAAAAGAGGCACCACCGCATATTGTTAAAATTTTGATATTGCTGGTGAACCTTGCCAGCCGGCGTAACTCTTTGGATACCTGTTCCGCCAACTCACGGGTCGGACATAATATCAGGGATTGAACCGCCCATTTTTTTACATCCAGCCTTTCCAGGGCGCCAATTCCAAACGCTGCCGTTTTGCCGCTTCCTGTCTTTGCCTGTGCGATAACATCGCGTTTTTGTAAAATATGCGGCAGGCTTTGAGCCTGCACAGGTGTCATGGTCTGAAACCCGAGTTCATTGATGTTGCGCAGCATGGGTTTTGATAGGGGTAAGTTTGAAAAATTGTAAAGGTTCATCTTTTATATTCAACAAGGGGTTGTAGCTTTATAGTGATTAAGCCGGAAATTATGAGGGGACTGATGCTTTCAAAATGAGGTTTTGAAGGGCTTGTACTGCTTGTTTTTTCACATCATGGATGGATTCCCTTCAATTGAACGAATTTCTTTCAAGAAGTAGGTCTTTCAATTGAGTGTCTCAAACTCATTTGTTGGAATGATGGTTTTTTCTTGGGATCATGGAAATAGTTCAGTGATTTTTGCCAGAAGTTGTTCCTCTGTAAATGGTTTAACCAGAAACTTGCTGACACCAACCCTTGCAGCTTCTTTAATATTTTCAAGTTTTGCTTCCGCGGTCACCATCAATATGGGAATATCTTTTAACTTTGAGCTGGCTTTCATCGCCTGTACAACCTCGATTCCGCTCATTTTGGGCATATTCCAATCCATAATGACTAAACCGAATTTGTCATTTTCGCTATGCAGTTTCAGTTTAGTGATGGCGGCGATCCCATTTTCAGCTTCGGTGAATCTTTTGAAGCCTATTTTTCGTAAGAGATTCATCATGATTCGTCGCATTTGGGGGAAGTCATCAACAACCAAGACGGAAATATTGAAATCAATTGGCATAATTCATATCCAGGTTTAAAGTTTTATTTCAGATCTGGAATGAAGGATATTGGCTGTTTGTTCAAGCTTCGGATGATTTTATCTTCTTGAACAAACTGAATATCCTCATTTCATCAGTGTGAGTATCTTCTTCTGGATATAATAAAAAATTCGTATTGGTAAGCGTTTTTTGCGAGAAGATTTTGCTCGCAGTCAAATGGTGCAACCAGACCGGGGAAGGTTTTATTTCCATTGAAACAGAGGATCCTTGGCAATAATCCGGAACCAGGGAGTGAAATGCGATGGTCTGTCACGCAGATCATTATGGAGATCAGACTCTGAATACCATAAAAAATCGGATACTTCGTTCAGATTGATCACGGGTTCGCCATCCCACAAACCCACCAGCAGATGATCCAGTTCATGTTCTATCAGGCCATCTTCAAGGTCTACCTTATAAATCAAGGACCCCACATCCTGCAACGGACAGGAAAAACCCATCTCCTCCAGCAATCGTTGTTGGGCCTGAGGCAACAATTCTGACCCGGTCACAGGATGACTGCAACAGGTGTTTGACCACAAACCCCGGGCATGGTATTTATCTTCGGCTCGACGCTGTAACAACAATTGATGATTCGAATTGAATACAAAAATTGAATATGCCCGATGCAGATCGCCATCCTGATGCGCCTGCAACTTTTCTTTACGTCCGATCACACGATCGTGTCTATCTACCAGAATCACATCCGTCATAAGTCTGATCTCAAAAAATTCTCAAAAAAAATTCACCTGTGCAGGTGGTTTGAAAATGAGCCGCTAAGAACGCTAAGAACACGAATAAAAAGGTTTTTTTATATAAATGAAGTCCTCCGTGAACCCCTTAT